>NZ_JACBAZ010000012.1 GCF_013391475.1 Oceaniferula marina
ACGAGCTTTATTCCAGCTAAGACCATCAGCAAGCGTACTTTGGATGTTTTTGAAAAAGGTCACCCCTATTTTGCGGCACCTCTTTCTGTGTCAATACCTTATATTAAAAAACTAACATTATTTTTTGTCGTGTGCTGTGACCAAGGCTAAATGGTCAGCCTCCGTTTGTTTTGGGTAGAGAAATATGAACATTAAACTACCGCCAATCACTATACGACAGACGGAAATAGAAAATCACTTAGATAGAGTAACCATCCTCACCTCTTTGACGGACTGGTCAAAAATATCGGCGATGCTCAAGCGCAAGTGGACAGTCTGATGATCCGATGGCATCCAATCGATGTTGACCTCTCTGGTCTCAGGACGCCACTCTGATTTTGACAGCAAGGGGTCACCCGCGCATTCGGCATTATCAAACAACTCAATCTTATATGAAAATTGCGGCAGGCTGGTTTCTTCCATCGACCAAACAAGATTGAGTCCAGATGCCTTTTTAGTGATGCTGATTTTTTTGATCTTTGCTTTTTGATAATCAGGTCGATCCGCTTTATTCTCGACCGAAAAGACATGGTTCATGTTGTCTGGATATTTCAACGGTGGCGATGGACGTGTCTGACTGCCTCCACTCCGCATGTAATAGAAATCGCCCGTTGAGTCTTTACGGGTACCGGCATCCCAGTTGTTTTTATAATGATGAGACCGTTTACCCGGCAAGCAGTCACCTCGATTTGGAGTGTATCTGCCAGATTGGGCCGGGTGCCACTCCCCCTGACCGTCCCGGCGCCAGATATGGCGCAAGTGAACTTCCCGCATGTTTTTTCCAGTATCCTTCCAGTCCTCGATAAAAGCATCGTTGGGACCTTTGATGCGAATCCTAGGTTCTTTGACTCCGATCGTCGACAAGTGCCTCCAGACTCCACTCGCACCATCCCTGACAAAAAATCCGTAGTGCGTATCTTTGCCCACATCCCACGCTCGTATAACGTGAGTGTACCAAACATCAGGCTGCCATCGTAATGCGAAATTCCACGTTTTTAACCCCACGCCTTCACCACCAAAATGTTCAGCGGTAGTGCCATGGCCAAGGTAGGCAGCATAAGGGAAATTAGCGGTATCGCTAGGGTCATCCATAGAGTGCCAGATGGAAAAAATATGCACCTTGTTTCCTCTCCGGTCATCACTCTCCTGAATTCCTGCATAGCCATTCCCCGTAGAGTTTCCTTTATTCCCCCAGAACCCTAACGTTTCATAATAGGTGCATGGAGCAACTCCCTTGCTCGGCACCCTCACTTCACAAATGGAGATATCGCCTGTTACGTTTTCCCCAAAATTAAAATGGGATGAAAGGGCGGCATTCTGACCGACCAGAGTGGCATTAGATATCGACGCCAATAGGCCGATTGATAACAGAGTATCCATGGTCTTCATAAAATCACTAAATTGGAATGTACGAATCCAAAAGCTATTGCACCGGAAACAGCTCCAGACAAAGCACTTCGAATGGTTGCAGTTTAAAAGTATACTCACCAGACAGAACATCCTCTTTGAATGTCTGATCCTCATAGGCATTTTTTACTTTAAACTTCACCGCCTGACCTTCCGGCACCTCTAGAACATCCGTAAGGTTAACAGTCAGCTCACTCGGCTTATCCGATGAGTTCCGTAGCGTGATGATACTCTTTCCAGGACTCCAAGATGCCCAACCGTAAACACCAAGCTTAAGAGGGTCACCACCCACCCAGTGGGTATCGACGAGGATCTTTTCATTTTTCTTTGCCCACTTGGCGGCCTCAGCCACTTCGTCCCATGCCTTGTCGGTCATCATCTCCGGCGTCAGGTAAAGCTCGAGCAGGTTGGCTCCGGTGCCGAAATAAGACCGGGCAGCATTCTTCATATTCACACCCGCACCAGCTCGATCCATTTCTCCCGCTTGATAATGACGCCCAACCACCAAACCGTGATGCATCACCGAGTTAAGAGGGTAAAGTGGTGCCTGTTGAACAAACTTGGAATAGCAGCCCCAATCACGGAACGTAAGCCATTGCTCACGCTTGTCACCCACCCCCATCCAAGCCACATCTCCCGTGCCGGTGCGCCAGGTGCAATCAATATGATTCAGCCAGAATGGCGACGGCCAGGTGCCGACAGTGACATTAATAAACAACTCGGGATCGTGTTTTTTCAGCTCACGACCACACTGAATCAGCGACATAAAGTGAGGGCTCACCCCACTGCCCGCCTTGTCCCACTTGTAGTAGTTCACCTGGTGGTCTTTCATGAACCCGAGGCATTTCTCATAAAACCACTTGTAGTAGGCTGGCTGGGAAAGATCCATGGTCGATTCAATCAACCCCATTTTTTTCGCATGCGCCGTCCTTTCATTCGCACCACTGTATCCACCCAGGGGTGAAATCCAGACACCCAGATTACTTTTTGATTTTCGGGCTTCAGCGGAAACCTCATCAAACCCGTTAGGAAACCTCTTCCGGTTGTATTCCCACAAGCCAGCACCGTAATCATCCCAGCCATCGTCCATCACAAAAGAATCCAGTATCACCCCACGCTTCACCGTGAGTTCTCGATAATAATCTTTGATCACTTGGGTAAACTCTTCCCGGTTAGGGGCAAAATCATACCAACAGTTATAATGAAGCAACTGATGATAAGGAGTCGCACGTTCACGCTCGAGATAGTAGTTAAAGGCACGGCGGAGCTGCCCCTTCGGGTAAACTCCCATCACTGATTTAAAATCATACTTGGTGCCCTTTTTAATGGGTAAATGACAAGGGAAACCACTACGGAAGCTGTCACCGTCAAAGTAGTTGGCAGTGAATGGCATCTCAACCCCAAAAAACATCGAATCGCTCGCAACAGGGCTACCCGGAACCGAGCCAATCTGACGGGAGTGAGGCACGCTGCCCTCGATAAACTGAAGCCCATACAGCGTCTGCGGCTTGGTGCTCGCCAAGGTATAGCTCTGGCTGATGTAGTTCGAGCCATCACGAAGCTCTGCCGACCAGCGCACGTGAATGCCAGTCTTGGCATGTTTCAGAGTGGCTGTAATTGCTTTTCCACCCTTAATCTCAAGTTCCTTAACCGGACTACTCAGGGTGAATGCCTCGGATGTCAGGTCACAGGCTAAAGATGCTGTGGCTTTTTTATTCACTAACTTTTCACCTGCCGGGCTCAGAATCGTGAACTGCCCTTCAGCCCGAATATTCACAAGAGCAAAGGTTCCATCGTCAAATCGAAGTGTCAGGCCCGGCCCCCAGCTCAAACCTTTGTCCGTGCCCTTTTTCACTTGGCAGCTGATACGCTGCCAATCTTTAGGAACCTTGTATTCAGCGAATGTCGCGCTGTTAGCATGGGCCTTGATCGTAATCAGTTCATTGGAGATCTCCAAGCTCGTACCATCCCGCTTCGATTTGTGAACGGACTTTGGTTTTGCGGTAAGGTCATTGATCGCTCTCTGGCCATCCAACACTTGGACCTGCTGGAACTCACAGGTTCCCAACTCACCGGCGGAACTGTAATCCTTGGCCTGACCATCACTGCTGGTTTTTCCCACACGGATGGATTCAAGTTTTCCGGAAAAACCTGCCAGTGGTAAACTAGCGAGCGTTTCCCAGCTCTTGCCGTCGTTCGAGATTTGCGCTTGAATTTCCTGACCGGTTCTCCGCATACCCAGATAGATCCTCTCCGGGTCCTGAGCTTGCTCTTGGGTCGCGATACCAAATAACTCCTTTCCCGGGCGAAATAGCTCAGAGCCGCTCTTATCTTGAAAAGCAGGGCCACGCAACTTGCCTCCGTCCACTTTCCAAGTCGCCTTTAGTAGGTTATTCTGAAGAACATAGTTCTTGGCAGAACTTTGCAAACTCGCCTTGTTTGGCGCTTCACCGGGGTAAGGCACAGCAATAACGGGAGAAATCAAACAAGCTCCAAGTAGGAGGATTTTTCTAAAAATCATAGGATGTAAAATGTATGTAATAAGAGTCTGCGGTCATCATCCCACTCAGTCAATCTATCGCCAAATTTAATGACTCGAGGATAATTTTAACCCCATCATCTGGTGCAAATGAATTAAGTTTTTCCGAACACGACAAGCGATGGGCATCACTACTTCGGTTCTCTATATTCCGACCAATGCACCGACATGGTGTGAATGCCTTGCTACTTAACCAACTCAACCTGCCCGTAGGAATTGTTGCCGCCGTCACTGCGAACCTCAGCTTTTATGTAACATTCGTTATTCCCCTTCAAATCACCTGTGGTCTTGAGGTTGAAGAAATTTTTCTTGCTGGGTATTCCGGCGATCCCCATATGCTCATCTGTCGCCACTGTTTTGCCGTCTGCTATCAGAGACACCTTACGAATTTCCAAACGATGCTGACCTCTGGTATAGTTGAACCTGACACCTTTAAGCTCACCGAGCTCTTTGGCTGGTAAATTCCACTTCACTGTTTTCCAGTCAACTCCCACCTGGGCAGGAGTCCAGCCGCCGATCGCTTCAGCTTTGATATCCATAACGGGCACCTTGGCTTCTTTTGTGGTCTTGATTAACGCAATCGCTGCCTCAACCGGATTTTCAAAAGCTTCTGATTTCGTGAGGCCTGGTGCTCGGGTCCATTGTTTTTCCCACTTGGGCATGTCAAACGACGTTCCTGTATCGAAGCCATCAAAATAATGCTTCCAGCGTGGAACGTAGTAGTCGCGAATCAGACCACTCCAAATGCGTGCCGAATAGTCACCAATCTGACCGCCCCAGATGGTAACAAGGTCTTTGGCATTGGCCTCGTAGAGGTCTTTTTCAGCAGCTGTTGTGCCGTGCTTGCGCGCCAGTGCCACCCAGTTGGAGAGGCGAAGTGTCGGGTGCGACTCGAGAAGTGTATCGAGTGCCTTAAGTAGCTTCAGGCCGTCTTTCGCGGCTTGTTTACGGAGATCGGAATAACCCATTTCCTCTGCTTCCATCGCTCTGGCAAAGAGTTGCTCAACCTTGATGCCCACATACATTGCCGTGAACTCGATGAGATCCGCGCGGTAGTTCGGGCTGTCTTTGAGCTGCTCGGCAGCTGCGGCAAAGGTTTCGATCGCCTGCTGAAATTCTGGCGAGGTGTTGATCGAGCCCTTGCGGACCTTACCTGGGCGGAACTGCCAGTTGAAACGTGGGTGATCGGTAAAGGTACCGTAGCAAGTTTTACGTAGGAGGTTCCATGCCTTGGTCACTTCCGGCGGACAAGTTCCGTAGCGACTTGCACTGTAGTTGTTGAGCCAAACGTCGAGATCGATCTCTGTGTCTCTCCACCCCATATCACTGAGAAGTTCATAAATGACTTCATTATTTTCGATTCCTTCCGGCGCAAAACCAAACCCGGCAAGGCGTCCTTTATTTTTGGAGTTGAGAGCTTCAATGGAACCACTTGCGTAGAAGTCAAGGCGACCAGTGAGGCCAGTCTTACCACCCATGTTAGGGATCACACTGTAAACCCACTTTTTGTTATAAAAACCTTTGTAGAAGTCCCAGTTCATGTCGGTCTTCCAGAAATGCTTATTGTAGTCAGCAGCCAGGTCGAGAAGGATCATCTTGTCGTCAGGCACCTTTGAAACAAGAGCCTCCAGAGAATGGTAATCCCAGATGTTGCGGGTGTAGCCGAACATCCACCCCTGCATCACCCAAGTCGCCTCCGGGTTCCCTGCTTTGATAGACCTGTAAACTTGATCACCGTAGTGAGCCAGGAGTTGATAGCGCTTTTCCTTGTCATCCTTCGGTGCCGGGATGTCCATTTCATTGAAACAGTCAGCGAGGTAGTACTCACATTTGCCGAACTCTTTTTCCCACTCTTCGATAAACATCTTACCAATCTTTCCAAACAACGGCGTGTCCGGCAGCAAGAAACTCGTGCGGTTTTTCTCTGGGAACCCAGCCCAACTCGGGTGGAAGAATTTGATCTCTGGGTGGAGGCGCTGCATGCCACGAGGCACAAATCCAGCGAAAGCTGGACAAATCGGCTTCATCCCGAGCTCACGCATACGTTTGAGCACTTTGTGCTGAAGCTCGACCTGCCCCTTGTGCCAGTTGTCATTGAGCGGGCCATCAATCCCTGTGATATTACCCATACGCTGCCATGGAAGGTGAGCTGGCCCGGTGTAGAAGGCATCGACCTCTTCCTGCGTGAGGCCGAGCTTTTTCCAAACGCGCATCGAAATCGCTTCGTTCGCAACGAGAGCCAAGGGCATATCCAGACCGTGAAGCGCCATCCAGTCGAGCTCCTTTTCCCAGCGTTCCCAGTCCCAATAGGGAGTGGTGTAGCCGTAGGTGACCACGTTGAAGTAATAGTGATACTTGTAAGGAGAAACCACCTTCTTAAGGGGGGTGTCAGACCACTTCTCGGGAATGGCAATACGAGAACCGCTCCATCCCACTTGACCTTGTTCATTCGCCTTCAAGTAGTCATAGAATCCACGGCAAATAGCGACGCCACAGCTTCCTTTAAAAGTAGGAACCCCGTTTTTCACTTCATATTCAAAGACATCATGCCCATTTTTCTTTGGAATATTAGCGAATTGAATTTCATCTACCCGATCACCGATCAGGCGCTTGATCACAGCGTGTGAAGACTGTTCAGAAGATGACGTTGGGCTGGCTTGGCTCATACAAGCAGCCATTGCAGAAAATGTAATCGTGAGGATATTTCGTAGTTTGTTCATTGGTCTTGGATCGGTCGTGATGTTTAAATTTTCAATAGTGGTAAAAAAGGGATAGTTGAGAGAACTTGCGCATTTTCCTGTTAGTTTAATAATTGAATCAACGTAAACGATTTACCATGGTCCCTGCTTATAAAAAGACCGTTTTTCGCCGTAGCATAAATCGCTTTTCCGTCTTTACCAGCAACTGTCAGCGAGTTGATTTGCAGTGGTCGACTTTCTGAGTTTTGCTTCAATCTATTCCAGTCAACATTCCAATAAAAACCGATGCGGCCGAGGAAAAGGTTCTCACTGGTTTGCTGTGGGCTAACGAGAATTTGGCTGCGTCCATACTTTGAAGACCTCCAGCTGCAAATAGCATTGAAAGACTCATCAGGCGCTATGCGATACTGATGCAGGTAGAGGTTTAAGTGAGAACAATAGTAAACCCCGGTATTGGTCGTAAAATAGAGGTATTGCTCCCCTTCTGCGATTGTTTCATACGCGATATTATGAATCGCCCAATCGCTTTTCGCTGCGATGAGCTTAAAGTTTTTACCTTGATTGGTTGAAGCATACACTTTCCCTGGAACCGCTCCATTGCCTGAGGTGCCAACAAGTAATAAGTTTTTATTTTGCGGACTGAAACTGACCACGGATATGTTTTCACCTTGAAGTCCGGCATACTTCCAAGTTTTACCACTGTCGTCACTCAAGTAGAGTCCTGTTGATTTACCTCCAGCGGCTACGTGTTGAGGATTGTGTGGGTTAAAACTGATCGTTTCACCAGCTAAGACCGCTGAACCACAGCCATCAAAGTCCATTTCCTGACTAACCTCGAGCCAGCTTTCACCACCATTGGTGCTACGTAACAAAGCACGTTCGCCGCCCTTACCGCCCTTACCAAAACCAGCCAGCAAGAGAGAGGATTTGGCTGGAGACATCGCAAAAGTCCGAACCTCATTTCTGGTTCTTAGCTTTGTAAAATGCCGGCTTCCCTTGGTTGACTTCAGCAGGCCGTTGCCGGAGGTTCTAAGATAAAGAGCCGATGAAGATGGGTCTTTTAAAGCACCAACAAACTGTCCTTTGGAAACAGAAGGTGATGTTTCACTTGTCCCTTCGGCCCATTCAAAAACATTCTTACTGATACTGATGTCAGCCATTTTGCCGGAAAACAGGGTTTTATTTTTAGCGGGAGTTTTTGTGGTGAAAACAATCCCTGCATAAAATGCCTCGTGATCATGAACGAGTATTTTCTCTGCCACTTTTTTCCAGGATTTGCCGTCAGCAGACGTGTAGGCACGCCATAAATTCGCTTTTTTGGTAATTCGAACCCAAGGCTTTTGATGATCATAGGCAAAACGGCTTTGACGTGAGGTTTCAAGGTCTCGGTCGTCGGCGACACCACGCATCCCGTTATGGGCGGTATCCCACAAACCAAAAGCTTTCTGCTGGTTCCATATGCTTTTGAGGTCTTTGGTCGCCAATAGACCGATCCGCCCACAATGGATGCCATTGGCCTTCGTTCGACGCAGGATGTCATCGATTCTCGCTGTAAAAGTGAAATCACCTTTGACTTCACGATAAGCAAAAAAATGTCCATCGCCGGTAACAGCTACAGAATCCTCCGTGCTCGAAACGGCTAAAGGTAAATTCTGCTCACCCGGTGTAATATATTGCCAACTCTCTGAGCGACTATCCTTGGCTGTTATTTCAACAGGATCGGAATCAAGACTTCTTCCATCATCGAACCACAGGCGGGTCCAAAGCTTTTGTTTACCTGAAGGTAAAATCACCTTGAGCTCATCTCGGGCCGTATCGATCACACCCAACCTCAGAGAACCGGTATAAACTTCTAGTTTTTTGAAGCTGTGACCATTGAGTTGATGCTTCTGCGCAAGCTTCAGTCGGTTGCCAGATTCAACCTTGGTCTGGAAAACAATATCAGGTAAGTTCACGACTTTATCGGTGCTCAGATCACCGGCACTCACGTCGCGATAGTCAAATCCAGGCCCAGCCCATTGCAGGTTCAGTTTATCCCGCAATCCCACCTTCTTTTTACCTTTGAAATAGTCGAGCTTCAAGGAATGCTTCCCTTTCTTTAGAAAGACCGATGACAGATGAGTCACCGTCGTATGGATACCATCATTATCAGCCACGATTTGATCGCCAATCGTCAAACGACTGCCATCACAAGAACGCAGTTTAAAGGTATAAATTCCACTTTGAGTGACACTGAGGTAGCCTTTGAAATTAAACCCATAAGAAGTAGCTAACTCTTGTTTAATGGAGTCATCAATAAAAGTGACATGACCTTGCTTAACCGGTGTCAGCTTAGAAAAATCAGGCAAGTCCTCCCATTCACCTTCATAAAAGCTGTATTGCAGTCCCGATTGTAACTGGCCGGCCTGTTGGGCGACCTGCAGGGGAGATGAATTTTCCACCGGGATTACCTTCGTCGTAAGTTGATCGTAAATGTCATAGAGGCTGAGCTTCACACTGGATGCAGCACTTGGTAAATCCATGCGCTTCATTGAAATGTGAAGCGTGCCGGCTTTGATACTTTTGAGTAAATCTCCTTTGGCCCCAGCCTCAGAATAGACATCGATCTGGTATGCCAATTGTGGCACACCATCACCCACGGCCCATTCAACAAGAAGCTGCGAGTCATAAGCTACTGCCTTCGCTCGAGTCAGCTTCAACTTACCGAGAATCGGTTCTTCGGCTTGATGTTTTAATGAAAATACACGGCGCTTGTTTTCGATGATGGCATCGTGTTTAAAGTCTTTACTAACCGGGCCTTCAAAGCGGAAGGCTGTGCCATTTTCAATGATGTGCCAGGTAGAGGGCGACTTAAGGTCTTGGTCAATAGTCGTTAAGCTGTGCCACTGACCGTCCAAGCGTTGATAAGCCAGACGACGGTCAATACTACGCTTACCAGCAGAGCCTATTTTCTCAACAAAACTGGCACAACCATCCATACCTGTCACCACGGTAGGAATACTGACAACACCCACAAAATACCATTCTCCGGTAGCGACATCCTGCATCCACCAGCCCATATATCCCTTATCCTCCGGAGTATTAGGATCCTGCCAAGTGCGGATAACCATTTTATACCATTTCTTTACCTTTAGAAATTCCAGCATCCCGCTGTGAATACCGGTTTCAGTACCTTCTCCCGACATTGTACCGCCGGCGAAAGGATTGCCTAAAGCTTCAACACGGGTTCGGTCACCTTTATAATGAGGACTCGGCCAAAAGGACCAGACTTGGTGACGGTAGCCATTTTTCGTTTCCTCAGCAGTTGCATGCTCACCTTTACCTGACGTAGCGATACCCCCATAGAGATAGCCACCCTGTGGGTAAGGGTTTGTATTCCACAAGGCAAAATAAGTCCCTGGAGACCAAAAAGGCCAGCGCACTTCACATGTGATGATATCAGCCCCTTTGCTGACACCAAACTGATACCAAGTGGCGTGAAGCGTGTTGGTGAGACATATAAGTGTGAAGACCAGTAAGTTCAGTATTTTTTTTGTGTACTGCATGAATTGTTCCTTTCGAAAAAATTGATCAGAGCTCTGGGGACCCCGCTTACCGACTACTTTTTACTCATCAACCTCCATGGCATCGTTCCATGTTGCAGCTTGGCTTTTCCCTTTTAGAAAAAGCAGTTTGAGTATGTAAACTGTCTCTGACTAAAAGTCGACAGGGCTACTAAGAGATACCAATCTGGCACAAGACCAGACACACAAAAGATGAAAAAGACACAAACGCAATCTGCTCACGCCAAAAAATGAATTTTATTTGTCCAATCACGACCGACACTGGCATATTCTAGTAAGAGCCATACATTCCCAATCCAACGTCCACTCTACCTTGAGTCCTGCCCCTACAAATCATGCCGAAAACCAAGGCAAAAAATTATCTGACCGTGAATTTGAATTAGCGATCAAAGGCATTCAACGGGGGCTGTGCGGCTATATTGCCTCCATCACCAGCCATTCCAGTGACCGAGATGACATCCTTCAGGAAACCAATCTTTTCCTCTGGCAACGCAAAAACGAATTCAAGTCCGGCACCAACTTCAAAGCCTGGGCATTCAAGGTCGCTTATTTCAAAGCGATGGGCAGCCGCAGAGACAAAGTCCGCCGAGGTGAAGAAGTCTTCAGTGAAGACATCACCCAACGCATCGCCACAGGGGCTGAAAGCTATTTCGATAATAGCCCTGACAAATTCCCCGCTCTGGAAAACTGCCTGAAAAAGCTCAAACCCGAGGAATACCAACTCCTTCAGGAGAAATATTTCAAGGGCAACACCATCACCGATTTCTCCCGCCGGAACAAACAATCGGCAGGCACCCTTTTAAAAAAACTCTCCCGTATTCGACTCCGACTCAGGGCATGCATCGAACAACAACTGCCTTAAGCCTGGTCCTCCCCCCTTCACACCCACACACAAGCTATCTATCACCGTGAACCCAAGCACTGAACTCATCAAACTGGTCGACAAATGCATCGAGCAGAGCATGACTCGTATGGAGCGATCTCGGCTCGAGGACTTACTCAAAGATGACGACGCTCTGCATTACTATCTGGAAATGACAGCCATCGAGGTCAACCTTCCATTTGAGCTCGCCCCCCCATCGGAATCAACCCCTTCATCAGCCACTTACAATATCAAACAGCTCTGGACACGCCCCTTACCCATGGTAGCAGCCATCGCGATCAGTTTTGCCGCTGGCATCTTCTCCAACCAATGGGTCAATCCGTCAGCATCCACGCCTCAACTGGCCCAAACGCCGGGCCACAGCCAGCCGGCCACGACGCAAAACGCAGCGACCATCACCAGCCTCATCGGGGTCAATTGGGATGGACCGGCCCCGGATTCTCTGGTGCTCAAAAGCAAAGATAGGGCAATCCGTATGAGTTCAGGGCTGATGGAACTCACCTTCGCCAGCGGTGTCCGCACCCTGATTGAAGGGCCGGCGGATATCCAGGTCACTGGAATCAACCAAGCCCAACTCTCCATGGGACGCCTAGTGGCCGATGTGCCCAAAGGAGCCGAAGGATTCACCGTCAATTATGCCGGCGGCAAGGTCATCGATCTCGGTACCGAGTTTGCGATGTTCGTTCCCGGAAATAGGGAGGCTGTCGAAGTCGGGGTCTTCCGGGGGGAAGTGGAGGTCTATGACGACGGCGAATCCACTCCCAAGACGCTCACGGATGACCATGCCGTTTTGCACGGAATCCACTCCGATACCCCCTTCCAATCCATCCCATTCCAGCGCAAAAATTATGTTCGATTCTTGCCGTCGAGAGAATTCACTTGGGAGCTACCTGCAACAGCATCCACTGCTCCAGCGGTCATGGAATTTGACGTTTCGCACCTGGTTTGGAAAAGTGGTGACTATCGGGCTATCATCAAATGGATGAAAGGTCACGACGCCTTGATTATCAGGCGTGCAGAACTCCTGCGCGATGGGCAGGTCATTGCCACCGATGCGCATCAAGCCAAAACAGGAATGTATTATAGCCCCGATGATAATACCTACTCTTTCTCTATTCCTGAAGACGCTTATCGCAAAGGGCTTTGGAAACTAAGAATCACAGGCCATGCCAATGACAGGGCTAAAAATCGTAAACTGGGCAGCTTCACGGCTGACTCATCTGGTTTATTGCTTTTCGAAGATCAATACGCTGGCAACATTACCGACAAATCATTTATTGGCACATGGAGATACAGCCACGATGGTGACATCTACGAACGCACGTTCACTGCTGATCATCGAGTTCAATTCTCAATCAATGGCAAACCTAACGCAAGTCTAGATGGCGCAACGTGGGAGGTTAAACATGGTATTCTCACCCTTACGGTTCGCACCAGCGGTTACACGCTCAAAGAGCTCCATATGTTACGCAACGATCACGAACTCATCTTCATGAACCAGCGCTATAGGAATGCCAAAAAAGTCAGTATGCCGGCCACACCACCCCCCTGATCTTCCCCATTTGCAAAATAGCCCATCTTGAACCTGAAGCCAACTTGTCTGCCTCATCTTCAGCGAAGGAGCATCAACCCAAGCATTCACCATTCAACATTCACCATTCGAACGCAGCGACACCCCTGATCACCCGACCTCATCGACGGCCAATTATTTTTTGTGTATTTTTGTGTCTGGTTATTCCTGAACTCGGTATGCTCATGTAAGCCCTATTAATCTTTGGGTATTAACAACAATCAGAAAAAATATGAAAATGAAAAGCACATGCGCAATCGCGCTTTCATTCGGAATGGCAACTGCCGCTAACGCAGCTCTCACAGTGGCAACTGATGTCAGCCAAACAACCGTCAATGCTGATCTGAGTCTCATTACTCAAGACAACGCAAGTGATGGTGCAATTGCTTCTTCCCTCAATGATGTATGGGTAACGAATTCGGGGTTCACTTCTGCGGTGATCACATTGGAGCTCGCCGGCGGTGACGACGTGGTAGTGGACGGAATCGCGTTTTGGAACTACACTCCATTCGATTCTGGAAACGGAACTGCAACCGCCACGATTGAGTTCTTTAACGATGGCGTCAGCCAAGGAACAGCGACGCCCTTTGCCCCGAACCAAGATTCCACAGGAAGTAATACACCCACGCAGCAAAACTTCGTCATTGCAACCCAAACTGCGGACACAGCTATCCTTACACTCAGCACGAATTACGGAGGGGACCGCGTTGGATTCAATGAAATTCAATTCGATACCACAGCCGTCCCCGAACCATCTTCCGCAGCCCTTATCGGCCTGGGTGGACTTTCACTGATCCTGCGTCGTCGCAAATAGATATGAAACACGTTTTTCAACTGTAACCTAAGTTTCTTTTTATCCCACCCGACTCTCCGGGTGGGATTTTTTTTTGTGTATTATACCAAGTAGTAAAGATGAATGAGTTCTTTGGTAAGGCTCGACGAAGGAATGGTGCGGGCACCATGACTAAGGAGAAACAAAGCCAAAGGAGTCATTCATCCGGAACTCTCATGGATCACGCAGTGCTTTTCCACATACCTCAACAACGATCAATCGTCTCGTCTGTTTTGCGGAGTGGTATTATACAAAGCACATTTCATGATCGGGCTAAGCTCAGCGCTGGTAAGGTCTTCATCGATAAAAACAACCCACCTTCCATTACAGAAGGTGGGTTTACACACACAAGGCGGGTGTTTAGCCCGCACATGAAATTATCTAGCTTTATTTCGTTGCAAGCTCTTCAAGCCGAATGACCACACTCTGGTAGTCACCGGTTCTCCATGGCAAAGAAATCCCCTTGGACATCAGGTAATCACCTCCAAATTCTTTACCATGCATCTTGGTCATGGGTTTATTGGCATCGACCATGTTAATTTCTGTTAGCTTGTAACGGGCTGACGGGTCGAGTCCGGCCAACTTCACGGGAGCATGGGCATCAAGTAAGTTTTTCTCTGTGGTGAAGGCAAAGAAGAGAGCTTCTGTAGGCGCCTCTTCACCTTCCAGCACATACATCAGCGATGCCATCTTCGTCTTGAAAGGAGAACGCAATCGGTAGAGATCTCCAAGCTGAACCACGGGTCGAATATCTTTGTAAATCTCGAGAGCCTTTTTGGAAAACTCCATGTCCTTCTCCGGCACACGTTCAGGGCGAAGCTCAAATCCTAGACGACCCATCATCGCGACATCAAAGCGATACTTGATCGATGTCTCACGCCCGGTGTAATGGTTAGGCGATTCCGTAACGTGCGCTGCGCTGGCTATGGCAGGAAAAAGATGACTGATCGACCACTGCATCAATACACGCTCCCGGGCATCCGTATTATCACTCACCCAATATTCATGATGGTATTTCATATTTCCGTAATCAACCCGTCCACCACCGGAACCGCAAGCTTGGAAAACAACCTTCGGATACTTTTTCGTGATCCTGTCCAGCACACTGTAGTATCCCTTCACATAATCAATCCACAAATGCTCCTGACGATCCGCTGACAAATAGTTCGACCCGGGGTCACTGATGGTGCGGTTACAGTCCCACTTAATGTAGCTGATACCCGGATGTTTGCCGAGCAGGTCGTCCATGAAGTCGAAGATATAATCCTGCACCGCCGGATTGGTGAGATCGAGAATAAGTTGACTACGCTGCAGCCGCTGATGACGCTTGGGCAAGGTAATCACCCACTCCGGATGCTTTTCGTAAAGCTCGGACTTCGGATTCACCATTTCAGGTTCCACCCAGATGCCAAAATCAATCCCTTCTTTCTTAGAATGGTCGATCAGCCCCTGCACACCACCCTTGAGTTTGGCTGTATTCACCATCCAGTCTCCCAGACCGGCGCGATCATGGTCACGTGGATATTTTCTACCAAACCAACCGTCATCTAACACAAACAATTCAATCCCGGTCTTGGCAGCATCGGTGATCATGCGCTTGATGAGTTCATCATCAAAAGTAAAATAGGCGCCCTCCCAGGAGTTCAACAGAATGCGGCGCGGCTGGTCACCATCGCGCACACCGTAGGCGAGAGCCCAGCGGTGAAGGTTGCGGGTAGCCTCGCCCTTCCCCTGATTGCTGTGAGAAAGGATCAGACGTGGAGTCTCCAAACGCTCCCCCTTGGAAAGGCGGTAACGCGACATATGAGGGTCATAACCAAACTGAGCCGACAATTGAGTATCACCCTTCGACTCAAATCGCATCCGCCAATTCCCGGACCATGCCAGTGCGCCAATGATGACTTCTCCCCTCTCTTCCTCCGCAGGATGGTCCATCGCCAGAATAAATCCAGGCTGTGCCAACTGACTCGTGCGGGCTCCTGTGACGACGCGGACTTCCTTGATGCCATTCTTTAATAACTCCTCTTTGATATACGCTTCACCATTTTGTTGCCCCGTAATCGACGTGAGATAAAACTTGTCCGATTCCAGAGAAAGAAACCCGGAAGCCGCGTGATGAATCACCACATCACCCTCTCCAAGATTGCGCACCACCGCCCAGCGCTCAACTACGTTTTCACGCTTGGATACGAGGTAGTGCAGATTCACCTCCACAGGATACTCCGGATCCATCATCGTAAAGACCAGCTCGGTCTGATTCTCGTTGAGGTCCTTCCGGATGTGGCTGCGGTAATGGAGATCGAGCGAAATTTTTCCATCCGCCTGCACAAGGGAAATAGCATGCTCACCACGGTTCTCATCCCAATACGTAGGATAAGCGAAGCCACCCTTCTCCTGGGAATCCTGAACGCGGGCTAAGCGGGTCCCGAAATAACTCTGATAGAGTTTCTCCCCTCGCAACTCAAAGGCCAGAGTGCTGGCTGCCATCTCCAGAACGATTTGATTACCTGTGATCTCAGGAGCCGCTCCTTCGTAGCTAACTTTGGCCTCCGCCCAATCCGCATGATCATACCGATTCCCATCGTTGGCATCGTTCACGAGCAAGGTCAGCATTTCAATACCACGAAGGTCCTGCTTCACAGCCAAGGGTTTTTCTCCACCGTCCATCACCGGGCTTTCCCACAGGGTTTTGCCATCACCGACCAATTTAAAAATCACACTGGCACGACCATCTTCAACCTCATCATCAATACCCACCATCGCCGAAAACTGCGTTGCTTTCCCGTCGAGTTTCAGCCTCAGGGCACTGTTGGCATGACATCCAATACCCCGTTCAAATTTCTGCCCACCTATCGCCAGCGGGTTCCCGTCGACCGACCGCTTGGAGCGCGTCATACCATAGCCTGTTTCTGCCAGTGAAAGATCCAAAGTATCCAAGTAAAGTTGTTGCTGTGCCATCGTAGAAGTCGAAATCAGAGTAAAAAACAAAAGAGAGAGGCCTCGCCTCCCCATCAGATAATCATGAAGCTTGATCATACGCCATGGGTAAATTATATCAATCATACTGGATGCATCGAACCATCCCGCCGACGAAAATTGATACCGATTTACGAGTTTTAACAAGCCTACATTAATCTTCCACTTCTGATTGTGCCGAGCCTTCAGCGAGTTCTACATAAACGCACAAGAAACACACGAGCATCCAATCCAAGACCCCTCATGAACCCGCTTCATACCATTTGATCAGTTAAATTGGCTGAATGGCACTGAAGGTTTTGCAGGGGACCATCGACGCTACTTTCTCTTCGAAGCCTCCATCTTTTTCCGCATGCGCTGAACCGCTGCCTGATGATTCACTGAACGATTCTTTTGCTGCTCGGCTGCCCGATTACGCCTCTCCTGCTCCTGACGAAGCCGCTCTGCTTGTTGTTGCTGGCGGCGGGATTGCTGGGCCTGTTTTTCCCTCTCCGCACGTGCAGCGCGCTCTTTTAAAGCCCGGGCTTCAGCCTGACGCTGTTGACGAGCCCGTGCGTCTTGTTGCTCTTGCCTTAGACGCTCTTCTCTTGCCCGTTGTTCGCGAGCCTCCTGTTCACGCCGGACTTTTTCTCTGGCGGCTTTTTCTCTGGCGGCCTTCTCCTGCATCTCCCGTTGCGCTTTCGACTTTCGCTGTTGCTCGGCTCGAGCTTTTTCTTGGCGCTTTTGTTCTTCCATTTCGCGCTTTTGTTTGGCCTGGCGCTCCCGAGTTTCTTGTTGCTCACGCATCTTTCGAGCTTCGGACTCACGCTCTTGCCTTACCCGTTCGGCTCGGGCTTTTTCGTCTCTTGCCCGTTGCTCTCGGGCCATTTTCTCACGTTGTTCCTGAGCCTGCTTCTTTTTCTCGATCCGCTCTCGCTCTTGTTGCTGCCTTTTTTCGATTTCGCGTCGCTGCTTGGCCAATAACTCCTTGGACGCGGACTTCTTTCCCCGAGCAGCTTTTTCCCTCGCGGCTTTCTCCTGCATTTCGCGTGTGGCTTCTCGCTGCCGGTTTCTTTCCATACGAGCACGCTCCTCTTCCTGCTCGCGCTGTTTCGTCATCTGACGCTCCCGGGCCTCTCTCTCGGTCCTTTGTGCCTGTTCACGCTTTTCCCTTTGTTTTCTTTCCTCCAGCTCCTTGTTCCGCTTTTCGCGGAAACGTCGTTCGGCATCCTGCTTTTTGCTTTGCGCCAACTCACGCTCCCTGCGTTCTCGCTCAACTCGTTCTTGCCTCTTTCGCTCAGCCATCACCCTGCGCTCCTGTTCACGTTTCAATTGTTGCAAACGATCGCGCTGAGCGCGTTCGGCCCGCTCCCTCTCACGTTGTTTCTTCAATCTGGCTTCCTGCTCACGACGTTCCCGCTCACGCCTCTCTTGAGCGCGTTTCTCAGCCTCGCGATGCTGGTGTCCAGGGTGCACGCCGCCATGGTGTTTTGGCTTACCATGATGAACGTGTCCGTGATGATTTGGCCGCATACGTGTGCGCCATGCCATACGCCAGGCCCATTCATTTTCTCGTCTCGCACAGGCTTCACTGGCTAGCCATGCCTGGGTCTCCCGCAGTTGCCACGCCAAATCTTCAGCCTCCATCCGGGCCTGTTCCTCAGCCCAGGCATTTTCCTCGGCTATCCACTCAGCCTCTTCCCTCAGGCGCTCAGCTTCTTCCCTCAGCTGCCGCTCCCGCAGCAGTTGGGCTTCTTTGATCTGGGCAATCTCCTGGGCCTCACGTTCTGCCGCGATGGCAGCTTCCTGATCAGCCACATATGCCGTCTCAGCTTCACGTCGCCGGGCCTCCTCCTCCGCATACTCACGGACCCGCTGCTCCATCGTCTCAATCAATACCTTTTCTCTCTCCATCGCTTGATTGGAGACCTCCAGTGCCCGTTGATCAGCCTCCAAGCGCTCCTGGGCAAGTTGTAACTCCAGCTCACGCTCTTTGTTTTCCAGCTCGATGATCCGGGCGTTCTGCTCCGCACGTTCCTGTTGCTCGGATGCCTTCATGGCAGGCTCTCCCTCTTTGAGACCAGTTTCGGGTTTCTCCTGACAGGCACAGAACAAACTCACCATCAAGGTAAGGCTCATCATCGTCGCTATGGGTAATTTAAACATTTCTTTGATCGTTTCTGCCACTGAGACGAATCCCCGTGATCATTCATTCAAATTAATTTATCGGGGCTTGGCAGTTGTCCCTTCTCCGGTTCTGGGTTAGAACCATGTCCGAACCATGATAGCATTTGCAGACGACAACGAAGGACGGTCATCCGGCGACCTGGTAAACGCCATGGAGCAAATGTTCTCAAGCTCGGGAAAACTTTCCTCATCCCCGGATTTTGAATACCGGGCGGAACAGCAGCAGATGTCCATGGCCGTGGCCGAAGCCTTGGAAAATACTCACGTCCTCTGCGCGGAGGCCGGAACCGGGGTGGGAAAATCCCTCGCCTACCTCATCCCCGCCGCTAAATTCGCATTGGAAACCGGCCGAAAAGCGGTCATTTCAACCCACACCATCAACCTCCAGGAACAGCTGATCAACAAAGACATCCCGCTGGCGAATAAGATTCTTGGGGGAGAGCTCAAGGCCGCCCTACTCAAAGGGCGAGGGAATTACGTCTGCCCGCTCCGACTCAAACGTGCGATGCAGCAGACCGGTGATTTATTTAGCACCGGCGAGGCCGAGGAGCTGAAAGCTATTTGGGACTGGGCCGAAGGCACCCGGGATGGAACCAAAAGCGATCTCAACTTCCAGCCCTCGGCCAAAGTCTGGAGTCAGGTCTGCTCTGACGGCAGCGTCTGCACCCACCGCACCTGCGGCCGCAATGGTAACTGTTTCTATCAAATTGCACGTAAACAGATGGAGGATGCCGACATCGTCGTGCTCAACCACACCTTGTTCTTCTCTCTGCTCGCGCTCGGAGAAATCCCGGATGACGATCCCGGCTATCTCTTTGCCAACGATTTTGTCATCTTTGATGAGGCCCACACGCTGGAACAGGTTGCCGCTGTTCAGTTAGGGCTTCGCCAAAGTCACGCAGGACTCAAATTCGAGGTCCAACGCCTCTACAATCCACGCAACCGCAAAGGACTGCTTCGCGCAATGCACAACGCCCGGGCCATGAAAGCCGCCGAGCGCGTTCTGGATGAAGCCGAGGAGTTCTATCAAACCATCGCAGAACAAGTCGAATTCGGAAAATTCAGTAAAGAGTTCCGAGTCAGGCAACCCGACTTCGTCGATAACACACTCGGCGAGCCGCTCCGAGCCCTCTGGGGAGAGATCGAAGAAGCGGCAGATGCCTTGGAAAAAGACTCCACCACCCGAGCTGAACTCATGGACGGAGCTCGGAGAATGCGCGAAATCCACGCCGGTCTACGCCTGTTCCTCGACCAGGATGACGAAGACAGTGTCTACTGGGTGCAGAAAAGCGGACGGGACGACGACATGCTCAGCATTCACTCTGCGCCCATCAACGTTGCTGACCGCCTGCGCCGGATCATGTTTGGCCACGGTCGGACCTGTATCCTGACCAGCGCCACCCTCGGAACGGGAGATGAAGAACTTCTCTACTTTCGCAAACGTATCGGTGCTGAAAATGCCCTCGCCGTCAAAATTGGGTCTCCGTTCAATTACCAGGAACAGATGAAAATCTACGTGATCAAATCGATGCCGGAGCCATCACATAAGGATTACGAAAACGCCCTGGTTCACTGGATTGGCCGCGTGCTTAAATACACCGAAGGCAAGGCCTTTGTACTGTTTACCAGTTACCGGCTGATGCGAAATGTGGCAGCTGCCATGGACGATTTTTTTTACGACCACGACTGGCGTCTGCTTCTTCAAGGGGATGGTATGCCACGCCACAAGATGATCGATATTTTCCGCAAGGACACACACAGCGTTCTCTTTGGAACCGATAGCTTTTGGGCCGGGGTCGACGTCCCCGGTGAAGCTCTGTCCAATGTCATCATCACCCGACTACCCTTTGCCGTGCCCGACCACCCACTGGTGGAATCCCGCTTGGAAGCCATCATTGCCGATGGAGGCAATGCCTTCGTTGACTACTCGGTTCCCGAAGCGGTTCTCAAACTACGTCAAGGCGTCGGGCGACTGATCCGCACAGCCAAAGACAAAGGCATGGTTGTTCTGCTAGATAATCGTGTCGTCACCAAACCCTACGGAAAAACCTTTTTGGGGTCCCTGCCTCCGGCCCCAATCAAAATCGTCAACGAGCCGCTCAAGGATTAAGCGCCCCTAACGACACACCCACACGCACAAATAAAAGACCATGCAACGATCCGTCATCATCACTCGAAATGGCATGGGAGAAGGCGATCCCAAGCTCTCTCTCATCCTACTGGAAAAATATCTGACATCCTCACTGGAAAATGACGACATCAAGGACGTCTATGCCTTTTATAACAGTGGAGTCAAAGCCCCACTGGAGAACAAAAACATCTACCTGCTGCTCGAACAGGTCCAGAGCAAGGGAGCCGAGATCTATTTTTGCGGAACCTGCCTTGAGTTCTACGGGCTGGCTCAGGATGTCAACATTGGCAAGATTGCATGCATGAATGACATCCGTACGGTCATCAACAACAGCCGGGCTGATTTTTTATAAGCGAAATAGCAAGGGTTCAACGCAAGCCGGCGGCGGCTGATTGAGGCCAATCAGCCCTACCGTTATCATCTCATCACAATCCCTGAGGCTCGTTACTGGGAGCCTTGGTGATCGGATCCAGAGCCGCAATCGCTGTTTTCAACAATTCGGCAGGCCACTGGCCGGGAGCCGTAGGTTCACTTCCCAGATATCCGTAATTGAGCAAGGATCCGTGCTGGGCATAGAGCATACGCGACACCGGAGCGAGCGGCCCCATGCCCATGATCGCCATGGGATGTGTGTTGCGCTGCAGTAAACTGGTGCACAGAGGAAAATCCTTCACACTTTTATGATAGAGCGCCAACTTAACAATATCGGCTTCCTCTGCCATATCCACCATACGCTGAAGCTGAAATTCTTCCGGGGTATGGTCAAAGTTGTGATAGGAAAGAATCAACCCTACCTCACGAGATCGAATCTCGTGGATGGTTTTTTCCAAACCATTGTATGATGCCAGCTCGACATCAATCCAAGTTGCCCGGTCAGCCACCGCCATCAGCAACTCGGCTCGCTCCTCCAAACTAAGGACCGCAGCTCCCCCCTCCGCAGCACAGCGGGCAGTGAACAACAAAGGAAAATCCTTAAAACGATCCAGCTCGAGCTCCAAAGCATCCATGTGCCCGGACATGGCATCGAGACGAATCTCCAACAAGTCACACTGCTGCGGCAACTCAACCGGCTGCAGGCAGGCAAGATGGTTCAATGAGGCAACAGATCCCACCACCAGTGGGCACTCAGGAATAGTCACTTGACGTTGGCTGGACATGACATCCGCATGTCACATCCAGCCGCATGATTTGTCAATGCGCGTTCGCAAGGAATCTTGCCATCCGCAGGCATCAAGTGCTTTATTTGTATTCTTTTTCCAGTGCTCCCATGGGGAACAACTTGTTTGGCACCCGTGCGTCGCGCATCAATTTTTCAATTTCCGCCACAACTTCGGGGTGCTGCTGGGCCACATCTTCGCTTTCTCCGATATCCTTGGCCAGATTGTAAAGCTTCAAGGGGGTCTTGCTTCCACTCTTCATCACATTCTCCCGGATTCCTTTCCAGTCACCCATACGGATGACTTGCTGACCACGGGTCAAACGGCTCTCCCAATACAGGTATTTATGTTCTGGCTGATCTGCACCGGTCAACGCGGGAACAAAGGAAATGCCGTCGATTCCCGCAGGAGCTTTCACTCCGGCAATGTCACATGCCGTCGGTAAAAAGTCCCAGAGGGCGGCCACATGATCCGTGCTGCTGTTCGCTTTGATTTTCCCGGTCCATTTTACGACAGCGGGCACGCGGATGCCACCTTCATAGAGGTCGCATTTTTTACCACGCAAAAGGCCGTTCCCTTCAAAAAAGGCACGGTCATAGCCACCGTTGAAGGTCGCTCCGTTATCGGAGGAAAAAATCACCACGGTCTTATCATCAAGATCCAATTCTTTGAGCAAGGTTCTCATTTTACCCAAGGTCCGGTCCATGCGGGTAATCATCGCAGCGTAGGTTGCCCTCGGTGTCTTATTCGGTAGATAACCAGCCCCTTTGACGTATGGTTCTTCTTTACCAAACTCCTTACGGTATTTTGCCAGCGACGGTTCGTCTTCAGGAACCTGCAAGGCCACGTGGGGAACAGGCGTCGCATAATACAGGAAAAACGGTTTATCCTTACTGCGCTTGATAAAGGCAAGCGCCTCGTCCTCCATCACATCCGCAGCATAAGTCTCTCCGGTCAAACCACGGTCATTCCCTGGAAGCGTCACCTTCTGGTCATTCTTCCACAAGTAGGTGGGGTAATAGTTATGAGCGTTGCGCTGGCAAATATACCCATAAAAAAAGTCAAACCCGTGCCGGTGCGGGCTGCCCTCATCCTTGGGATGACCCAAGCCCCACTTGCCGATACATGCGGTTGTATATCCCGCATCCTGCAAGAGTTCGGCCACCGTGGTTTCCGATGCCGGCATCGCCAGCTGCCCGGGGAAGCCGTCTTCTTGTTTATACTGCTGAAAGCGGCTTGCCGCCTTTTTCATATCGGGGTCCGAGTATTTCTCAGGCTTTCCTAACAAATGAGCCGAGTTCTCGCGGATCGCGGCATGACCCATATGCTTTCCTGTCAATAAAGCGCAACGTGACGGAGCACACACATTCTGACCGGAATAGAACTGGGTAAACTTCATTCCCTCTTCTGCCAACTGGTCAATATGCGGCGTCTTGATTTTCTTTTGCCCGTAACACCCCAGTTCGCCATAGCCGAGGTCATCGGCAAAGAAAAAGATGATGTTTGGTTTATTGTTTTCCTTCGCTTGAAGGCCTGAGGCCGCCAGCAAGGATAATGCGATCGTGGATAATACGTGTGTGGTCTTCATGAAAGTTAACGGATGGTATCGAATACGTAGGGGAATGTTATTTCTTGGCGTTAAAAAACCCGGCCTTGATCCAAGACCGGGGAAAAATTGAATCGGGTAGTCATTTACTTCCGACGGCGCAGGAACAACGCGACCCCAGACAAGCCAAGCAAAGCTGCTGATGAGGGCTCAGGCACTGTGGTGACATCAACTGAAATATTATCGATTCCATTTGTGAGTGTGCTGGCATGAAGACTCTGAATCCCGATACCATCTACGGTCAATTGCCCCGCAAATGTATAGGGAGCCAGTCCCGTTTCATTTGAATCTTCAAGCTTAATCGATGTGTTCGTGCCATCATAAGTAATAATGGCTTTAATGTTTTCTTCGGTTCCGCTGCTAGCAAAATTAATGAGATTAGATCCTGTCGCATTCGTTGTACCTGTAATATGAAGACCTACAGTTCCATTTTGCCTCTTGCCAATAAAATAAGTAAACCCAGATCCATTGAGAAGTTGTAATCCAATCCCCCGCCCACTCTGCGTCTCATTGCGAATGAGCGTAAAATCCACCGTCATCGTATCATTGACGCCTATTGTGATTGCGCCACCAGAAAAATCACGCTCATTGAGACTAAAACCTCTTCCCAATGCTGCCCCAGATGTCACGACAAAATCTCCATCGCCCCCTGACCACGCCCCTGACCAGCCGGGCGTGCCACTTCCACCATTTTGACCCCCTACATCTTCAGTGCTTGTGTAGCTATTAAAATTATCTTCCGCAATGATCACCGCCTGAGCTGCACCTATTGCTAGGCTCCCAATCATCATTGTTATCACTGTTGTTTTCATGTTTATGTATTTGGTTGTTTTAGTTGCTTTTTTCACTTCCACCCATCGGTGAAAGCAGACTCGATTATGCAAAACCATCCCATCTTGTCGTTGCAATCTTGCGTATTATTTTTATGATTTTGCGCAATATGAAACCCATAGATAAAAATCAGCGCCAATCCAAAGACTCTTCGTTCACACTCGGTCTGGTGATGGATTTTTTTAACCCGAAGCTGCTTGAGGGGGCTCGGGCCTACTGTGAAGAACAGCACATCCGTCTGGATGCGCGCTGGTCGGTGCGGGGGGACTGGCTTCCAGAAAAGCTCAGCTGGAATGGTGTTTTACACGGTCTGGTTGAAGCGTCCGCTGTCTCCGAACGCCTTGCGCAGACCACCCTGCCAGCACTGGCACTTACAGCCGATGAATCCTCACTTGCGGTGATTCCTGACTACTATCGCTGCGGTCAACTTGCCGCTGAAGAACTCCTCTGCTATGGCGCGGAGCACCTGCTTCTGGCCAAACTTAGTCACCGGTTCCTCGATCGTCGTTTTTTTGACGGAGCCCTCTCTGTGGCACAACAACATCAAATCCCCTTTACGGCATTCGATAATACGAGCAGGAGTTTCCGCCCCATGATCCGAAAACTGGTGAGAACCATCAAAAAACCTCCCTCCCCCCTTGGCTTTTGTTTAGCCCATGCTGCGGTCGCCCACTCCGTCACCAATGCGCTTGCATCCTCGGGCATACGTATCCCTGAAGAGGTCAGCATCGTGGTCATCGACAAGGATGTTCAACAAACGGCGGCTCTGGCAACAGTCCCTCTAACCAGCATCGAACTCAACGAATGGCACCGTGGATTTGTTGCAGCAGAAACCTTGCATCGCTGGTTACTGGACAAGCACAAACCCGCCCATGACATCCAAATCCCCCCACGCGGAGTAAGAGGCAGGGCAAGCACCGGACACGTGGAGAGCCGGGATCCCGTCATGGCCAAGGCACTTGGATATCTACGTGCTCACTTCAAACAAAGCATCGGGGTCCCCGAAATTGTCGCCGCCGCAGGAGCCTCGCGCAGACTGGTGGAGATGAGATTCCGTGAAGCCCTCAACCGAAGCATTCACGAAGAACTGCGAAGGCTGCGGATCGAACATGCCCAGCACCTTCTAAAAGAACAATCATTGAGTATCACAGAAATTGCCCGCAGCTGTGGTTTTGCCTCCGTTCACTATTTTTCTGCCGCGTTCAAACGAGAAATTGGGATCTCCCCCAAGCGATTCCAACAACAAAACCGAGACGCCTCATCGCGTGGTGAATGATCCCGAATCAAACATCCACATCTTCCCCCGCTCATTGAAGACGAGGGCGCGGTAATAGTACTTTGTCTTGGGTTTTAAATCGTCCAATTTCACTGAATTGATACCATTTTTTAAAACCTCAACCTTCTGGGAATGAGGCCAAATACGATCATCCTTTAAGGTGGAATGTTTTCTTTCCGTACCTGATTTTTTGCGTGGAGCAAAGGTCAGGCAATCCTTTTCTCCATAGTAAACCACCGCACTGGCATCGTTGCCCGCATCTTCAACGCCTAAATGCAGCATCGCTGAATTTTCGGCAGATACCACACGGTGCTCTGCAAAGGTCACCGGCAATTGATAGAGTTGTTTGACTTTGTCCGGAGAAAGGTAATCGGGGAGGGCTTCATCATGAACAGAACCCGGCAGTTGGATCGGTTTCGCCGGTCCACTGAAGTGCTCCATACCGCCCATCTGGAAGACAAACCATCCATCCTTGGTCACACCCCAGAGTTTATTGTTATGCGTTCTTTTACCTGCAGGTAGAATATCCAACCGCTGCCACTTCCCTTCGGCATCCAAACACCACCCTTTACGAACAACCTTACGAACAATGTCACCGCTGCGCTGCACCTGCGGAGGACCGGGAACCTCCACAAAAGATCCCGGCCACAAGGAGGCTTTGGCCTTTCTGCCTGATCGACCTCCTACCCACTTTCTCCCGACACAATACAATTTCCACCCGGCCAAATCCGGATCATAAAAATACCCATAATACGTATTGTAGGTTTGACCACGCTCAACTCGAAGGCTCTGCACCACTTCATGTGGCCGTGATGAAGCCAATGGCGACCAACCCCTTGGTTTTACCCCCGTGCCCTCATGGCCAAAACCGCTGAAATCCGCGCTGGGGTCCCCCAATGCCAGTAGATGAGCCTGCTGCTCCAGCGGGGCCGTTTCACGCGACCACATCGAAAAATTAAATCCTCCCTGAAACCTCTGGTCTGCATCAAAACTGCCACCATAATATCCGAACGGGGTGACAATCGGAGAATAGCTGCTCACGTGATTCAAGCTCTTGGATACCATCACCCACATCTTCGTCTCTTCGACCCGCGAGGACCGATAGCTTCCATGCACAGCCGCAGGACGCCAGCGGGCGCGCAGTAACTTCGCACCCTCGATAGCAGAACCATACACATCAACGGTCGAAAGTTTTCCCAATGAGACCCCTTGTTCGGTATCCGCCGACAAGTTCAGTGTATGTTTTCCCGTATCAGAAACTTGGAACACCAGCCCCTCCTTCATCGCCTTGACATCTCTCATTTTGATTCGCTTCTTCTGCCCGGCAAAAGAAACCACCATACTGCCCTCAGGATTCTTTTGGTTGGCATCCAGACGAATCAACAACCTCACCTCCCCGGGCTTCGTCAAATACAGATGCCAACGCATGGATTGGCCCGGTTTGTCCCACCCGTCCAGATAGGCATAATCAGAAGCTATCAAGGGAGGGTGACCTTTGGCCGGTTTCCCCGCAGGGTGACCATTCGCAACATCCTTGTGAGCCGACGCACCTTTGGCCCGGATTCCACGGTCAAAAAATCCATTGCTCGCAGTGAGTATGATTTTTCCTCTGCCTGCCGCCTGGCCATGGTATTCAATGCGATCTCCAAATTCCCCCACGCCTGAGGTAAACCACTCGGCTGGCTCACCCAACTGGCCTTGTCCGGCAGGAACTTCAACTGCCTGAGCCGGACCACCTAGGCCCAACAACAAAACCGACACCGTCGTAAGTAAAGCTCCCGTTCTCCCCCCATCCCTGGCTCTCCCCACTTTAATTGACTCTGCCACCATTCTCGTCTGTTTCATGATCTGCATACCGGAACTTACTCTATCCAAAATGGCTCCCGTGTCGTTACCAAATTACGCATCATTTTTGTGATATTGCGCAAGCATGATATCCGAATGTGTATTTTAAAGTAAAGGGCACTTGGCATAGGATCGCAGGAAAAACCCACAATTTCTCTGACAAGGTCAAAAATCAGGCTACTTTACCCATCCATGCCGCATTTTACTCTTTTGCATCAGAGCAAGCTACGGCACAACCATCGGCGTCAACCCAGACACACACATATCATGAATAAAACACTCGGCATAGGACTCGCAGGATTCGGCACCGTTGGAACCGGTGTATGGGAAACCCTGGAACGCAACTTTGATCTCATTTCCAACCGGACCGGCGTCCGAACCGAAATGATGCGTATCGCCGTGCGTGACATTAACAAATCCCGCCCCGAGGGAGCACCTGTGGAAAAATTCACCACCGACTGGAAAGATGTCGTCAACGACCCGACCGTCGATATCGTTGTCGAACTCATCGGAGGAACCACAACCGCATTCGAAATTGTCGAAGCCGCGCTCAAGGCTCGCAAACCTGTGGTAACGGGCAATAAAGCCCTACTCGCTGAACGAGGCAAGGCTCTGTTCGCGCTCTCGCGCGAGATGAATACACCCATTCATTTCGAAGCGGCCGTAGCCGGAGGTATCCCCATCATCAAAGCTGTCCAGGACTCCTTTGTCGGCAACCGCATCGAGACGATGGCCGGCATCATCAATGGCACATCCAACTATATTCTCGAGCGGATGACCGATGCCGGACTCGGCTACCCCGAAGCGCTCAAAGAAGCTCAAGAACTAGGATACGCAGAAGCTGACCCCACCCTAGACGTCAACGGATGGGACGCCGCTCACAAAGCCATCCTACTGGCCACCCTGTCCTACGGATTTAGCATCGACCCCGCTGAGGTTTACGTGCGGGGCATTGAAATGGTCCGCGGTATCGACATTGAATTTGCCAAGCGTCTCGGCTTCGTGGTCAAACTTCTTTGTGTGGTGCGCGAGCACGAAAATGGCACGGTGGAAATCCGCACCCAACCCTCGTTCATCCCTCAAAGCCACGTTCTCTCGAGCGTCAATGGTGTCTTCAATGCGGTTGCCATCAATGGTGACGCATCCGGTGAATCACTCTTCTACGGACGTGGCGCCGGCAAGGGGCCGACAGCATCATCGGTTGTCGCCGACATCGTAGAAGCCGCACGCGGGTTTGCCCAGGAAGCAGGCCACCGCGGCTTTCTCCCCTATCAGACAGAGGGACAACTTGTTCCGATCGAAGACACTGAAACCCCGTATTATGTCCGCTTCGATGTTACCGACGAACCGGGCGTGATTGCCAAGATTGCCAATATCCTGGCTGATGCCGGCATCGGTATTTCCGGAACCCACTCACCAGTGAACGCCGATGACCCCGACGCCGACTTTGTCGACATGGTATTCCAACTGCACACCTGCAAGTTTGGTCTACTCAAAGACACCCTGAAGGAGATCGAAGCACTCAACTGCGTCAACTCCCGTCCGGTTGTGTTCCGAATTGAAAATTTAGGCTAAGTAAAAATCTGCACAGGCCCCACTCCGGGGCCTCCCTGCACACGACGCAATTTGCCCACTGCCTTTTTCACAGCTTCCACAGCGGCATCGCACTCCTCGGAAGTCGTCAGAATGGACAAGGAAATACGCAGACTGCTTCTCGCCTGATCCGCAGGTATGCCCATGGCTGTCTGAACATGGGAAGGTTTCTGCTTTCCGGTCATGCAGGCACTTCCTGCCGAGCATTGCACGCCATACTCATCCAGCAAGATCAACAAGCCAGCGGCTTCACAGTCGTCAAAGGAAAGATGTGAGGTGTTCGCCGTCCGATAATCCATGGATCCATTCACCGTCACACCGGTGATCTCCGACAGAATTCGCTGCTCAAAATGATCCCGCAAGCGAGCCACTCCGGCATGCCCATCGGCATCCAAACGGGACTTCATCAGCTCCGCAGCTTTTCCCAGCCCGACAATGGACGCTACATTCTCGGTGCCGCTTCGCCGCCCCCCTTCCTGCCCACCACCTCGCAGCATCGGTTCAAATGCCAACCCGCGACGGATATAGAGTGCGCCCACACCCTTCGGAGCGTGTAACTTATGCCCGGAAATCGATAAATAATCGACCGGCACCTCCCGCACATTCACCTCCGTTTTCCCCACCGCTTGGATGGCATCACTGTGCAACGGAACGCCAGCACTCCGAGCCACCTCGCAAGCCTCCGCCATCGGCTGAATCACTCCAGTTTCATTATTGGCCCACATCAGAGAGGAAAAGGCCACATCACCCAATGCGAGAGCATCCCGATACGCCTCGAGATCCAATCGGCCATCAGGCTGAACCCCCACTTTTTCCAACACAAAACCCTCCTGATCTTGCAAGTACTCGCCATAACGTAAAATCGCACTGTGCTCAATCGCACTGGTCACCACCCTCCGGCACTGCCCCCCCTGTCTCGCAGACACCCGAGCTAAAAACGACAGAGCCGCATTATTCGCCTCCGTTCCACAGCCGGTAAAAATGATCTCCTCAGGATCTGCACCAATCAACGATGCCACTTGCTCGTGAGCCGTCTCCATGGCCGTTCTTACGGCCTTTGCGGCTCGATACCCGCTGGAAGGATTATACCATTGATCCGTCAAATACGGCATCATCTCCTCCAGCACTTCGGGATGAATTTGAGTGGTTGCGTTGGAATCAAGGTAAACCATAGCCATGAGGTAACGACTATCGGCCCCGGGGACAACCAAAATTCACGACCGCAAGCACAGCCAGGCACCCCTGGCTACCACCAGGCAAACCAGGATTTCTTCTTGGCCTTTCTCTTATGTTTTCCATCACCCACGCTGACCACCTCGACTTCCACCTCGGTCAGGCCATGTTTTTTAAAGCCAAGCTTCGAGGCCGCGCGCGGAGTGACATCAATAATCCTGCCGTCAATAAACGGCCCCCGGTCATTGACCCGCATCTTCAACGAACGTCCATTGCTTAGGTTGGTCACTTTAACAACGCAAGGCAACGGCAAGGTCTTATGCGCGGCCGATACATGCCAGGGCATAACTTTCTCGCCAAGTGAGGTATTACCCCGCTTGAGACCAAAATACTTACTCTCGTCATACCACGACGCAATCCCGGTTTCACGGTACTGCAAAGCCTGCTCAACCTGCATCGGACGATAATGCCCGCCACGAACCGTGTAGGAACGCGTCATGTACCCCTCATAACTCGGACCACAGGACACCAACACCATCGAGAGTATCGATACCCACATCATCATAAAAACTCGAGTGTTCCAAGCCATGGGGCAAAGCTATCGCAAATCCGCCCAGCGGAAAACTTCAAAAGTCAGCACTGCATATCGGTATGACTCTGGCACGCACAGCCGTTCTTGACCTCCGGACATCCAGAGCCTATAAGCGCGGCGAACCAGACCAACAAATAACCTCAATCATCCAATGACTCGTAAATCCATCGAAGCCTGGGCCAAAGCCTTCATCGTCGTCCTCTCCCTGACCTTTGTCTACTCGGCATATAAGGTGGGTGAAATGATCGGATGGTGGGGATAGACCCGTTGTAACCTGCCGACCATGTCTCTGACCTTGCTTGCCGACCTTGCCGCAGATGCGGTTCACGCCTGGGAAAACGTTTGGCTGCAAACTGCAGTCGCCGTCGTCCTAACCTATATTGCCCATCTGGTTATTCGCGGGGTTTTACTCCGTCCACTCGAACGAATTGCGGATGCCACTAGCAATGACCTTGACGACCGACTCGTCCATTTCCTGAGAATTTTTTACAAAGTCGCTCTCGTTTTCGGGCTGTTTTTGGTTGTTCTTAAAATTCACGGCATCGCCATCACGCCACTGCTCGCCAGCGCCGGTATCGCAGGGATCGCCATCGGCCTCGCAGCCAAGGAAACCCTCGCGGATATCCTCGCCGGCATTTTTCTCATCACCGACCGCCCGATCAAAATTGGTGACCGGGTGAAAATCGAACGGATCGGCAAACATTGGGGGGCCTGGGGCGACGTGCTCGACATCGGCCTACGCCGAACCTGCATCCGCAATACCGACGGCGTCGCCGTTAACTACCCCAACAACATCCTCGCCAATTCCATTATCACCAATTTTTCCCACGACGACGGACCAATGCGGGTCAGAGTGCGATTCCAGGTCGATCATGATGCCGATATCGAACATGTATGCGATGTTGCCAAACTTGCGATTCAACGGACCGAACACGTCATCGATGAAAGCTCCGAGGTGGTTGTCCGCTCACTCTGGCACGACGACGGAGGACATATGCACTCCGGCATTCTCGTCGAAGGGCGCTACCGCATCCCCAACATTCGCGAACGCACCCGCATCCGGTCGGCTGTTTTAAAGAATATCCTCGCCGACTTCAAAACGAACCGCATCCAACTCTCATCCCCCACGATCAAGGTAGGGGCTTAAAGGCGATACCAATCAGAGACGTAGAATCGCAGGGCGAATGCACTAGCGGCTAACAGCCTGCGGCGCTGACAGAATTCACATGATTGAAGAGGATTTACAGGATTTTTCAGAAGTAAGCGAGCAGCTAGGTTTTGGGTAAAGCTTGATCTTCAAAATGAAAAATCCTGACCATCCTGTCTGCGCCGCAGGCATCACTCAGATAAGCTCCCTCATGTAGGAGCCCTGAAAGCGGAGACTGGCTACTGGCCATCAAAAGGCCCCTTTTGAGGCACCACGATCAGGTCTCCTTCTTGCACTTTGACCCGCTTGCTTTCATCCTTACGCAGGTCATAGATCGTCTTTTTGTTTCCACGGTGCAACTCCACCCGTTTGATCGTACCAAACATATCAACACCACCTGCAGCTGCAATCGCTTTCAATAAGGTCATATCACGTTTAAAGGCAACAGGACCATTCCGGTTCACCCGACCGGTCACACTGACCTCTGCCGCATCGATACCTCCTTCTCCTTCATTTTTCTGAGAGACCACTGTAATACGAGGATCCTGATAAATCCCAGCATCCTTGTATGCCGCTTCAATCCGCCGGGAAAGCTTGGCGCTATCGATTCCACTGGCCTGAATCCCCCCTTTGATCATGGGCAAAAACAACTGGCCATCAGGGGTCACCATATAACGCCCGGTCACCCGGGCCTGCTCACCTTGGGGAATGCCACGGATCTCAACCGTTAAAAATTCTTTAGGTGAAATTGCCTGTGCTGAGGCAAAATTCAAACAAGCCAACAGCACCGTGGCCAAACATACGAATCCATGTAATTTTTTCATGATTAGGGAGGAGTAATTAACTCGATAAGCAACCTGCACCTGTATGATGCCATGTCAAATCATGCGGAGTCTTTTATTCACTTTTTTCTCCCATCCCCCATCAATAAAAAAGCCGGTGAAGGAAAGCTCCCTCACCGGTTGTAAATTTTGGCCAACAATCTCTTATCTATCGGCCTCGCCAATCCTTCTGAGGGACATTGATGGTATCTCCGGGATAAACGCGAACAGTCATATGCTCTGTCTTTTTTAAATTATAAACAGTGCGACGACCTTTACGTATCAATTCCACCCTGTAGATCGATCCAAACGCCGTTTCGCCACCAGCAGCAGACACCGCCTGGAATAAAGTCATCCCTGAAATGAATGGCCGCTGGCCTGGGGATTTCACATATCCACCGATACTAACCACCTCGCGCTCACGCTGCTCGATCTGTCGGCTGTCTTGCCCGGAACTCACCGCAATGCGTGGATCAGTGTACATCCCTGCCGCTTTGTAGGCGGCTTCAATTTTTCGAGCCAAAGATGAATAACTCATCCCATTGGCTTTGATTCCGTTTTTCAAGAGAGGCATGTAAACGTAGCCCTTCGGATCAACATTATACTCTCCACTGACACGGGACTGCTCGGATGCCGGCACACCCAGAATGCGAATGGTCAGCGACTCGTTCGCCGAAATACTTTGAGCCGTTGCAAAGCTCGAGCATAAAACAATGGCTGTGATCGTAGCCGCCAGTAGTTTAGTTATGGATTTCATCATATGGTATGGAAAATGTGGGAAGGGAGCAATCAAACGTTAAAAAGGGAGTCAAAAGGGCAGTCACAAAGCCATGCTTGCCATATTGGCGATGACCAAGATACCCCTGCTCGGACCCTTGTCAACGGAATCACCGGCAATAAAACCTCAGTTTAGTAAAGATCGTCATCTTGCTCGGTCACCTTCTTCGGTTCGGCTGCGGCAGCCGTCTGCTTCTGTGACTGCTCGGTCGGGCTTTCATCTCCGGAAGGAGCATAGTAGGTGTAGTAGCTTGTGTAGTACTGGTATTGGTTGTCGCTGCGGACATCCACGTTGTTGAGCACCACACCGATGACGTGGCCGCCAACATTCTCGACAGCCTGCTTCACCCGCATCAGCATGTTACGAGGCAACTTGCGGTGCTGGACCACTATCATCGTCAAGTCCACCTCACTGGACAACACAGAGGCGTCACTGACACCGAGAATTGGTGGGGAGTCAACCAAGACCAAGTCAAAGCGTTGCTTCACATCCTTGATCAGCTCGGACATACGACGCGAGTTCAGGATACCGGCGGCGTCAGCTGGCAGGATGCCTGATGGCATGAAATAGAGGTTGTCCACAGGTGTCTGGAGGATCACATCCTCGAGCAGCAAATCCGTGGTCAAGTAATTGGTCAAACCAACCGAGTTGTTGATATCGAAGAAGGTATGCAATCGAGGACGGCGAAGGTCGGCATCGATCATCAGCGTGGTGTAACCACCTTGAGCACAAATGTAGGCCAGGTTCACCATCGTGGTGGACTTACCTTCACCCGCTCCACCGGATACCACTGTAATCGAGTTGTCCTCTGGGTTCTTGCGGTTGAATTCAATATTGGTTCGGAGGATACGATAAGCCTCGGCATCGGGGCTGGATCCAGCCTGCTTGTGTAGAACGCCCACATCCTTGGGAATCACAGCGAGCACGGGCACTTTAAGGAATCGTTCAACATCTTCCAAACTCTTCACTGAGGTGTCGAGATATTCGAGCGCGAAAGCAATACCCACACCGAAAATCAAACCAACCACCGCACCTAAAGCAAGGTTGAGTGGCACATTCGGGCTGACGGCATTGTCTTGGATTTGAGGATACTGATGCACCACAATATTCGTCATGGGCATTTCAAGTTTCGTTTTCTCGCGATCATATTGAATATCCATGTTGTCTTTGATTGCCAAAGCCGTCTGGTATTCTTTACGGGCAATATTGAACTCCTGAATATCACGAGCCGTTACGGTGCCCTCTTCCTTCTGAGCATTCACGACTTCCTGCATTTTTTCCACACGCCCTTCAAGCAAATCAAGTTTGTGCTTCAAAGAGTCACGCACATTATGAGCTCTTCTCTCCAAGCTTGCCTCCAACTCGGTAATCCCCGTTTTACGCATGACAATATCCGGGTGGTTCTCACCAAACCCTTGCGCCAGCATTTGCTGAAGCTCACGCTTCGCTTCGATGTATTTATTGTAATATTCCTGAAAACCTACTTCAGGTAATTCAGCCGCGACTGCAATCAATTCTTCACGGCTCAATGTAAGTAATTTATTCAACTGAAAGCTCAACTGCTCTTTGTCTCGCTTCGCCTGATAGAGCTCTTTCTCAGCAATTTCAACCAAGCCACTACTGATGCCCTGGGTATTACCACCTTTTTCAGTTTCCCAGTAGATGATGCCTGACTTCTCTGCAATATCCATCAAGCGCTTCCGCAGCTCCGCCACCCGGTCACTTTTATTCTGAAGCTGCCCTTTAATCGCCTTCAGTTGATCATCACGAATTCCACGTTCAATCATTCTTCGGCGCTCTTCGTATGCCTCATACACCGCCTGCGCGACTATTTTTGCATCGTCCTTCTTGCGATGCCTCACTGAAATTTCAATCAAGTCCGTTCCGCGACGCTGACTCGTTTTGATCATGCCTTTTAACAAAGCGATCACGGTTTTTCTGTTCTCACCCCAGCGTGTCTCCAACTGAACCTTGTCAATCGCCAGCTCGAGAGTTTCTTCAGCCACGATAATCTCAAACTGAGTGTTCATGAACTGACGTGTCATGGGAACAGCCGTTCCTCCAGCTGCGCGTGTCATCGTCGGATCAACTTCAACAATCGGTTTCACCTCAACCAGGGCCATACTCTCATATTTCTTTGGCATCACATAGGTGATCACCGCAGCAGTCAGAAACACCAAAAGGAAGGTCAGGAGAATAACACCGTAACGATTCTTCAACACCTGCCAATAATCAATGGCATGCAGATTCGCTTCGCTCTGGTTCGGGTCTGGATTTTGCATAATCAATAGGTATTCAGGAGATAGAGCCTCTGGCGTGCTTATTCAAACAAGCCCAAGGAATTGAGGTAGAGATTTCTCGCTGAGAATCGATCGTTTGTAAATGAAAAAGCTGCCGCAATGTCACATTGCGGCAGCTAGCGTGTTCGGATTTTTCGACAGGAAAATTAGAACTCATAGCGAAGACCCAGAGACGCACGGTTCTGGCTGTAATCGCGGGAGTCAGCAGCGGCTGGCAAACCTCCACCGGACGAGCTGTCGGTGTAGTTGTAAGAACCAGTCACGTATACTGAATCATTGACCTTGTAGGAGAATCCGACATACAGATTCCAAAGGTCTTGATCAAGATCCGAGATGCCAGCAATGTTGGCATCTTGGTAGTCCGTCATGATGTAGTTCAAACCACCGTGCAGCGTCAGCTGAGGCGACACAATGTAGTCAGCGGAGATACCGAGACGGAAGGTGTCATTGAGGTCATAGTAGTAACCACCGAAGCTGGTTCCGTAGTCCTCCATGCTGTAACGGGCAAAGGCACGCACGCTGAACTGGTCGTTCACGCGGCTACGAAGCGCACCTTCAAAGAAGGGGCTGGTATTGTCGTCACCACTGTCGGAATCACGGAACTGAGCACCCGCCTTAAGCACACCAACGGTGTTCGGGCTGAAGCGATGTTCGATACCGGCAAGCAGGTAGTGACTGTCAGAATCTTCGGCTGTGCCGTCGGCTGAAGTCGCGCTGTAGCGGTAGTCCAGAGTCCAGACTGTTTGCTCAGTGGAGCGATAGCGGAACTGGTTGTAAACCGACCATGTTGTCCGGTCGTTACCACTCGCGGCGGTATCATAATCGACACCGTGGAAAGTGAATCCAGTGTAAGTCGCAAAACGCTCAGTCCAACGGTAACCCACAGCATTGTCGGTGGTCCAGTGGAAGTAAGGATCGAGCTGACGGTCAAGGGTAAGGCCCCAGTTGTAGTCGGGCTCCATCTCATAGGCAACGTAGTTGCGGCTGGAGAAACGAAGACGCTCACTGACGCGGTGCGCCCAGTTGACGCCAAGACGACCTTCACCATAGGCATCGCTGGACATGGCTGCTGGCTGGTCAAAGTAGTACGTTCCACCGATGCGGCCATACACATCCCAAGTGGTCTGGGGTGTGATGCTGACCCAAGCGGCACCAACATAGGCACTGACATAACCAGAGTCATCTTCGTAACCTTCACTTCCTTTGATCACCGTAGGGGTGACGTTATCGTCATAACCCACGCTGATTCCTGCGGACCAGGTAATTGGCAAACTTTCGAGCGCATCATCGTTGGGTGCAAGGTCATACAACCCTTGCGCGCATGCCGCGCCAAGGGATGCGAGCATCACACCTCCTGCAATCATTTGTTTTTTCATAATCGTAATCTTAATTTATCAATGAATAATATCCTTAGAAAGCTATCTTAGGTTTCTGGGTTTTCAACAACATCTTCAGCAGTGGAAGAAGATGGAGTCACGGTAGGAGGAGTATCAACTGGAGGCAGAAGCGGGAATCCGCCGGGACCACCAGGAGTAGGGCCAACGGGGTTGTCGGCAGTTCCTCCGTTCGGGAAATCGAGTGGGTTTTGAGCAACCGGTGGCACAACCACAGGCTTACCTCCTTTTTCGTCACCTCCTTTGGCGCTGTATCCGGAATCACCACCGACTGCAGTCAGTTTGGTCACCACGGCATTCACCTGGGCAAGGGCATCAGGAGCAACAGCAACGGCACACTGGCCGATGATGCGAAGTTTGCTTGGAGCAGCGGTAGCAGCAGCATCAACGATACTTGCAACCATGGCCTTATCAGCATCGGAAGCCACAATGGCAGCTTTCACGATTTCACAGGCACATGCCTCGTTCTGGCCAATCTGGGCAGCGACGAGTTCAAGAACCTTATCGGGCTGGGCAGCTACGGCTCTTTTGACAACCGCAGATACATTTTGACAATCAGGCGCATCTGCGAAGGCTGGCGTAGCGGCCAGCACAGCACCGAACAGCGCATATTTAATAGTATTTTTCATAATAATTTCCTTTCTGGATCGAAACGATTCTTTCGACCGTTTTTAGTTTTTCCTGTTTGTTTGTTCTGTCTTTTTTCCTGTCAGGGAGAGCGGGTAGCGGGAATCGAACCCGCATAATCAGCTTGGAAGGCTGGAGCTTTACCATTAAGCTATACCCGCAATGGTGAGAGTATTTAATCGAGAATATGAAAGCCTAGCAAGCATTAAATTGACTTTTTTAAAACATTTCTTTTCTTTTTCAAACATTGTTTAAGAGTCTTAAATCCACGATTTTGCTTTGATTGGAGCAATAGGGACGACCTGCACACGCCATTGAAGAATCAGTTAGAAAGCGAGCGAGGCGACCACAAACATAAATGAATATGCAAGGGCATCGTGTGATGCAATTGTTACAATCCTGTCGAATGAGGAAGAAACACGGAGTCCACACCGAACTTTTCAGCAACTTGTGCCGACAGAGCGCGCACGCCGAAGGTTTCGGTCGCATAATGACCTGCGTAAAACACATTCAGGCCCAGCTCTTCAGCCAAGGGGTAACTCCAATGAGGCCCCTCACCGGTGATGAATGTATCAACGCCACACTCGGCAACAGCCGCCACCTCGCTACCAGCGCCGCCGGTAATCACCCCCACGGTTCCGACCGGGTCACTTCCTGCCGGACAATGGTGCACAGGGGCATCCACCGCACGGCCAACCCTCTCAAGCAATGCTTCACGAGACAGCGACATCGACTGCTTCAATCCAAGCTGAATCCCCTTCCAATCAAAAAAAGGCTCGGGATCAGACATTCCGATTGCCCGTGCCAGACAGGCGTTGTTTCCGAGAAAGGGATGCACATCGAGGGGAATATGCGCACTATAGATTGCCAGACCGTGGTCCATGGCCAGCTTGATTTTACGATACACCGGCCCTGTCACACGTTGCGTCCCTTGCCAAAACATCCCGTGATGAACCAACAACAGGTCAACTCCCTCGGCCACGGCCTTCTCCATGACGGGTAACGATGCATCCACGGCAGCCCCGACTTTGGAAACAGAACCTCCATTCTCAAGCTGCAAACCATTCAGAGCCCCGGGGTAGTCGGGGATGACATCCAGGCTCAACTCTTCGTCCATCCATGCACACACATCCTTGAGTTTGGTCATGCATTACCCAGTAACAAATTCCAGATGAAATCCCACCTCTAATTTGCGGGCCAGCCTATTTCAAGCCAAGGTATTTCTCGAGCAGCGCATCCAAGGTTGCCTTATCGGCAACGAGCCCTTGAACCACCACTTTATCCACAATCAGCAGTTTAGGCATCACCGGGGTGCTCTGGACAAACACCCGGTAGTCGGCAACATTGCGCTTCAATAGTTCATCCACCCACTCGGAATCGCTGACAATCGCCTGCTCACCAACCATGCCAATTGCCAGAGACTCCACCACCTCCAGCGGCATACCCTCACTTTCAAACAACTGCCGATGAAAATCGGCAAACTTTGAGGGGTCGGCCCGCCAAACCTTCAGTGCCAAGCGAGCCAACTCACAGGCATGCTGGTGGTTCTTCGCGCCTTCGGGAAGATACTGGTTGCATGAGCGGTTCAAAGGGACGGGAAGGACGATCACAGCCAATTCCCCGGGATGCCGGGCCATTTCCTGCTCCAGCAGTTCGTGCATCTCGCGACAAGCGGCACAGGTATAATCAAAATACTTCACCAGCACGTGAGTAGCATCAGCGGAGCCCAAATGCGGCAAGGCCTTCACCCGGTAGGATTTCCCTCCATTTAAAAACTGCACCAGCCGCCCCTCCCCGCGGGCATGAATGTCCTTTGCCTTATGCTCAGAAAGATCAGCCGAAGGCTTACCGCCACCATGCAGCTGCAACACATCCACCCGGTGGGTTTCCGGCTCGGGCCCAAGATGCTGGATCAATGCCAAACTCAACACCGCCAGCATCGCCAAACCGGCACAAAACCACGCAACCATTCGCCGCTGCTTACCCCGCTCTCCAACAAGTAGACACAACCCCAGCAGAGAACCCAATGCGTGAGACGTCATGCAATACGGGCAGAACTGATCGAGAACAAACAACTGCAAGGCCGTAAACCAACACGCCGCCCAAAGACACAACCAGGCAGCACAACAACGAAATTTTCGCGCCAAATGCGACGCCGACCAAGGCCCCCAAAGGCTCGCCCATATCGCCAAATACAGCCCAAGCGAAAACAAACTCACCGGAACCACCGCCCAGACCATCGACCACTTACTCCCCAACACATTGGAACAGCCGCTACCCGCCCCACAACCGGCCAGACTATCAATCCGTCCACTCAATTTTTCGATCGACAGCCAGAGGCTCAATCCGGCAGCAAACACACACAAAACCGAAGCCGTCCAGCGCACACCCCTCCCCAGCCCTTTGTCGTGCGTTTCAGACATTCAACCTTTTGTCGCAGATTGCTTATCCGTTGTGGACCGCTCAGACACACCCAGAGGTCTGCCCTGATCATCCAGAGTCACCCAGTCGTCACCCTCGCGCATTCTGCGCCACCCGTTGATACCCAAAAGCAAGGTCAATGCCAGACATGCCAGCGTCGTCTCCATCAGGAAAGGGCTGGTAACCATCGCCAGATAGAGCCGCCCTACTTCTCCTGAGAAACCAGGCAAATATGCCGCCGCGGCAATCCCTCCAAGGCAAATGAAGAAAAACACAATGATCGCCATACCGATCGCGATCTGTTTCTTCCGTGAATCCATAACAATGATGACAAGGTATAATAGGGGTAAACAGGCTGTATTTCAACGCTCCATCCAGAAAATTCGACAGCCGTGGCTGAACCAATGGCTGAAAGCATAAGAAAAACGGAACAACAGCAACAGAGGAAAGTACCGGGAACAGGGGTCGAACCTGCACGCCCTAGGGGCACCAGATCCTAAATCTGGCGTGTCTACCAATTCCACCATCCCGGCCTGACACGCCGCGACTATAGAAATCAACTCCCACTTGGCAACCGTATTTTTATCCGATCTCTATGAAAAATACGTCATGCGCCGCGATGCTCACACATTGGCCAAACTGGCGGCCATTGCCTCCAATGTCCGGTCAATTTCCAGCTCTCCGTGTGCCACGCTGATAAAGCCGGTCTCATAAGGGCTGGGAGCCATATAAACTCCCTGCTCGAGCATTGAGGTGAAAAAGCTGCGGAAAGCCGCCTTATCCGCCGTCATCACCGAGTCCAGATCCACAATTTCCTCACCTGTAAAAAACAGGCAGAACATCGATCCCACACGGTTAAAGCGGTAATCCAGCCCCTTCTCAGCCAACAAAGCCCTCACTCCTTGCTCCAGCCGTGCCCCGAGTTGCTCCAGACGTGCGTAACCATCCACACGCTCCATTTCTCGCAGTTGGGCCAAGCCCGCAGCCATCGCAAGAGGGTTACCACTTAAGGTTCCAGCCTGATACACGGGACCATCAGGCGCCAGGTAGTCCATGATTTCAGCCTTACCGCCAAAAGCCCCCACCGGCAAACCGCCGCCGATCACCTTCCCCATCGCCGTCAAATCGGGAATCAGCCCTTCCAGCTCCTGCACGCCTCCTTTGGCCACCCGGAACCCCGTCATCACCTCATCAAAAATAAACACCGAGCCATACTCCGAGGTAAGCTCTCTCAAACCACGTAAAAAACCCTCCACGGGAAAAATCAACCCGGCATTCGCAGGGTAACTTTCCACAATCACGGCTGCGATTTCATCACCCCATTTTTCAAACACCTCACGCAACATCTCCAGATTATTGTACGGAAGTGTGATCGTTTCAGCCGCAAATCCCGCAGGCACCCCCGCCGAATCCGGCTTGCCGTGAGTCAAGGCCCCCGACCCTGCAGCCACCAACAAACTGTCCACATGCCCATGGTAACATCCGACAAATTTGACCACCTTATCCCGTCCGGTAAACCCTCGGGCCAGACGGATTGCACTCATCGTGGCCTCCGTTCCCGAATTCACCATCCTTACCTTTTCCACCGAAGGAACCCAATCGACAATCAACTCTGCCATTTCCACCTCATAAGGGTTGGGAATACCAAACGACACCCCGGCCGCTGCGGCCTTGGTCACGGCCTCGGTCACGCACTCCGGCGCATGCCCGAGAATCGCCGGCCCCCAGGTCCCAACGTAATCAATCAATTCATTGCCATCGACGTCCTCAATCCGGCACCCCTTGGCGCGGTTGACAAAAAACGGCTCACCATCAACATTACGAAAAGCTCTGACCGGAGAATTCACTCCTCCCGGAATCACATGCTTGGCTTTCTGAAACAACTGCTTGGATTTATCTGTCTTCATAGGCAAGGATCTGAGCATGGCCACTCGAAGCAAAATTGGCAAGCTCTGCAAACAAGAATCACATGCCGGTCCGCTTCCTGAGCAAAGCCTGATATTCAGAAAAAAAACATCCACCCAATCCCACACTCGACAATCCCCCCGGAATCGATCATCTCTCTGTTAACACCTACCATCATGAACATCCATTCCACCATCACGGCCATCACCCTGGCCCTGACCGTAGCCTCGGCCCAGGCAAGAACCTGGACCAGCGCCGACGGCGCCAAAACCTTCGAAGGAGAATACGTCAGCCATACCGATCTCTCCGTCACCGTCATCAAAAACGGCCGTAAAGTAACCTTCAAACAGGATCTCATCTCCGAAGCAGACCGAACCTGGATCAAGGAAGAAGCAAAAAAAGCGGCTGAAGCCACCGAAGAATCCACCAGCTTGGACGATCAGGTGATCGGCAAAAAAATCAAAGGGAAAACCGTCCGGACCGGCGACAAAAAATTCATCACCGAAGATACCACCAAGGTCCCTCAATACTACTTCCTCTATTTTTCAGCCAGCTGGTGAGGCCCCTGTAAAACCCACGCTCCACAGTTGGTGGAGTATTACAACAAAAGCATCGCCGACAACGACAAGGTGGAATTCCTCCACGTCAGTCAGGATGACAGCCGGCGCGACGCCCTCAACTGGGCTCGCTCAGCCAAATTCCCCTGGCTCACCGTGCTCAGTTCCAAATCCAAAACCTCGGGGCTGGCGAAATACGATTCGGGCACTCCCAGCTACATCCTGATCGACAAAGATGGCAACGTCCTCGCCAGCGATGAGAAAAAGTGCATCAAAAAAATCAAGGAACTCACCGGTAAATAGCGGCCAGCCGGAAAGCCTCCCGCACCGATCCGCCTTGTCCGAGCCCTCGCCCGGGCACTCCAAACCTCTGAATCGCACCCCCGTAAAATTCAGATTGAATATTTTTCTTTGCTCCCCCGTCTCACCCGGCACGCGTGCCACGGTGGACATTCCCTGCTGGAGTTTTCGACCGAGCGCGCTATCTTAACGTTTATCTCATTAACTCCATGAAACGAGCCACCCTACATCGACTCCTATCAGCCATCGCCGTTCTGGCTTCCCTTGCCCTCGCATCTCCCAGCTTCGCTGCGCCAAGAAAGTCACTGCTCGATAACGACCCGGAAGTGGTCTACATCAACGAGCACCTCGATCGCACCATCCACCTGATGGTGGCGCAACCCGCCGCCGCTTATTCTTCGAAAAACGGAGGACGCAAACTCGGAACCTTCCCGGCAAACACCAAAGTCGAACTCCTCGCCATCGGAGGAGAAAATGCCTACCGGGTCAAAGGCAAAACCAAAAACAGCACCGTCTCAGGCTGGGTGTCTCCAAAGCTCCTCGCATCCAAAGACAAAAACTTCATCGCCAACCTGAAGCAACTCTACAAACGTCAGATGACGGTCAAGGAGCTGATCGAAAATCAGGATGTCGCCATCGGTATGACTCTCGATGAAGTTAAGCTGTCTCTGGGAGAGCCGACTAAAACCGAAGTCAAACAAACCCGCAAGGGCTCATCCGGCAAATGGGAATACATCATCACGGAAGAAGAAAAACACTACCAAACCATCAGAGATCCACGCACGGGTCGCACCTATCGCCAGGTTACCCATATCACCACCGAGGAACGCGAACGCACCACCCTTGAGTTCGAAGACGACGTGGTCACCTCCGTCACCCGTAAGCGGGATAACGGTCCAGGGAAGGTCCGCATCATCCCTGTGCCCATCGTCTGGGGCTGGTAAAACCAAGTAGTAAAACAGACGGGACGATAGCCGAGATGAATGAGTTCTTTGGTAAGGCGCGACGAAGGAATGGTGCGGGCACCATGACTAAGGAGAAACAAAGCCAAAGGAGTCATTCATCCGGAACTCTCATGGATCACGCAGTGCTTTTCCACATACCTCAACAACGATCAATCGTCTCGTCTGTTTTGCGGAGTGGTATAACACTCCTAGCCCGGCCTTGAGCCCCCCCCCTTCTACGCGCACATAGCGCACTGGAACAGGGCCAGATGACCGACTCAGCAGCTTGTCCCCTCAAGCAAATGCTTGTCGTATCCGATACCGATAAGCAGGCGCATCGCCTCATGCACCTCTTCGGGAACATTCTGTTCGATCATATACCCCATCTTGGGATACTCGATAATGCGCTGCAGGTCTCCGACCATGATCGCAATCACCTCATCCCTTGGTATTTCCTCATTGCAGTAATGCTCGAAATCGAGCTGCGGGGAGGTCACCTGAACGTCCAATTCCGGCCATTGGGCCCGGATTGTTGCATAGGTTCTGCGCTCCATGTATGGTTTCTGCACCGCAATCGCGGTCAGCACCTTGACATCGGATTGGTCCAGCACCTTGCGGGTCAACGATACGTTCTCCCCGGTATTGGTGGATAGGTTTTCAATCAAGATCACCTCTTCGGGCACGCCCAGCTCCATCGCGCGCTCGGCAAAGAGATTCGCTTCCGGCTTTAAAAACACCCCTTCGGTAAAATTACCAAGACCTCCGGACATCACCACCAACGGCGCCATACCCGCATGCCACAACTCCGCGACCCGGTCGGCAACCCTCAGATCATGGCTGCCGAGAGCCCAGATAATACCGGCCCGCTCCAGATGGTGGCCCATCTGGTGATAATTCCAAATATGCTCTATGGCCTCGCGTTCTGTCATATTCATACCCACCATTATTCCTGTTTCAATCTTGCTGCGGTCTGTTCCGCAATCACCTTGGCCCCGTCCGCATTCGGATGAATATGGTCGGGAAACAACGCCCCCTTCCCTTCGAAGGGAGTCGACATATCGATGGTTTCGACGTGCTCCGCCTTGGCTACTTGCGCGATAGCAGCATTGATCGCATCCACACGGGCATCCCCAAAGTACCGCTGCCCCTTGAACAATGGTGCCAACTTATGCCAGATAATTACTCGCGGATGACTGTCCAACTGCTTGTAAGCCTGGATCAGCTCACGGTAATTGGGAACAAACTCGGCCTTACCGTAGCGCCCCCAATCCATGATGTCATTGATACCCAAATTACAAATCACAATATCGGGTCTGAATTTAAGCGCCTGGGCGTGCTCGGGCATAAACAAATAAGCCCGCTTACCTTTGCCGCGTTTCGATTTTTTCAGAATGCCACGCCCCGAGTTACCAAAATTGCGAACCTCATACTGATCTCCCAGCAGCTGCTGCAGCTGGGCCGGGTAGCTGTTCTCCTCACGGTTTGCGATCCCGGCTCCAAACGTAATGCTGTCACCGATACAGGCAACCCGGATCACCGCTGCCTTTTGTTTGGCCGCCGTATCCGCAGCTCTCTTACTTCCATTCGTATTCATAGTTCCTGATGATTGATCGCCACCACCCAGCTGCGTCCGAAACGGACTGGCCGGCAAGCCCTCCGCATTCACCAGATTGCAGTCTGGATTGTTGGCCCAAGCGTAACGCAACGAGGCCGGCTTGCGCACCGCAGCACTGGTAAGTGTAAGATACGCTCCCTGAACATTCGCCTGCGCCGGATGAAAAATCCGATCCTTGCCTGCCAACTCAAAGCCTCGGATACGACCGCCATCCGACGGCTTCATACCCTGCCCATGCTCAAAATCAAGAATCACTTTACTCCCCTTGACCACACTGCGCCGATAAAGCGGACCGTTGGCCACCAGGTCCTTCCCATACGCCCCGGCCAAAGCGAGTCGGGCCAACCGCTCACCGACGGGCTTTTTATCCCCCGGATGCACATTGGTCGGATGCCCTACATCAATCGTCACCGCCATACCGACATGTTTAATCTCACGGCTGGCCTGCAACTGCATCTCTCGAAACTCCGGCCACTGGCGGTTCAATCCCGGCAACTGCACATAATACACCGGCAGCTCCGGTGCATTCCACGCCTGCCGCCAACTCTTCACCAGAGACTTGAACTTCCGCTTGTTCAAAGCTGCATCCACCGGAGCGCCACCGGCACCATCCACCGTGGCATTCGACTCCCCCTGGTACCAGATCACCCCCTTCACTGGCAGGGGTAAATAGCGTGCAATCCCGGCATCCCACAAGTAATGCGGAGCAAAAGGGTGAGGAGGAGCCTTTGCTTTCAGCTTTGGGTCCGCCAGCCAATGCGTCAAATTCAAAGCCGCCCGTTCCCGGCACCACTGCGGGTAATCCTTGTTTTTCCACCACTCGTTCAAAAGCGGCTTCAAGACCGAATCCGAAGCCATCACCTCCGGTGAAAGATGAGCCTCAATCGGCGTTCCCCCCACCGCATAGTTCACCAGACCAATCGGCACGTTCAACTCACGACGCAGCTTTTGACCAAAAAAGTAAGCCACTCCCGAAAACGATGCCGAACTGGCCGGAGCACAGGGCTGCCAGCCAGAACTCGCATAGTAATTCTCCATCGTCATGTTCTTGAGGAAGTCCACCGCGAATTTTTTGCCCCCTGGATGCAGCGTCCCCCGATGATTCAATAATCGCAGCCCGGCATCCTCCGAAGCGGCTATCGCCTCCTTCCCTCCCTTGCTTTGCTTGAGCATCCATTGCATATTGGACTGTCCGGTCGCAATCCACACATCCCCAAGCAACACATCCTTGAGCACCACACTCTCCTGCCCGGAAGAAACCTGCAGCTCCCGCCCATCAGCAGACGCTGGCATGGCCCCCAATGTGACATTCCAATCTCCCCCGGCATCAGCCACTGTTTCCTTCTCCCGATCCCCAAACTGCACCACCACCTTCTGCCCCGCATCCGCCTGCCCCCAGACCGGGATGACTTTGCCACGCTGCAACACCATGTGGTCTGAAAACACATCCGCCAATTGCAATTCTGCAAGAGCCGGATGTACCGTACACAACAAGCCCAGCAAACAGAAGAAAGGACGGCCAAACAACGATTTCATACCCCACTATCTACCAGAAAACACCACGCAATCAAACCCAGGACACTGGTATCACAAACCAACCTGATCGACCCAAAAAAGCCTAACATCACCCTACTTTGCATCATTTTTTCAAGACTATGCATATCTTGCTGTAAAGCCCTTTCGCCTTGCCAACTGACAAGATATAGGGGTATTATTTTTAAACACATACAACATATTGTATGCAGAACGCATTCTTTAAAGTCAAAAACAACCTCCGCCACAATATATTGCCCATATCCGGTATTCATACCCATCCGAATCATCTGAACCACCATTAACCTACATAAGCACCATGTCAGTCCCTCCAGTCACTGCCGACGCTCCCAAATCAAAGAAATCCAAATCCTCTGGACCTACAACACCGTCCAAGGCCCTGAGCTTTAAAGCAACGTTCGCCACCCCCGGTATCTGCCCATTCGATGACATTGAATGGTCCGACCGCACCGCTGAAATCACCGACGACTCCGGCGGCATCATGTTCCGTCAGGAAAACGTCCAGGTTCCAGCCTCCTGGAGTGAACTTTCTGCAAAAATTGCCGTTTCCAAGTATTTTTACGGAGACATTGCCAAAGGAACCGACCCATCTACAGGGGGGCGTGAAACATCCATTAAACAACTCGTCCACCGCGTCACCCGCACCATCGCGGATTGGGGACTCGAAGACGGATACTTCGCCGACAAGGAATCGACCGAAGTGTTTTACAACGATCTCACCTGGCTCTGCCTGAACCAATACGGAGCTTTCAACTCACCGGTCTGGTTTAACGTCGGTCTCTATCAGGAATACGGCGTCGGCAAAGACGGCGGACAAGGCAACTGGCGCTGGTCAGACGAAAACAATGAAGCCATCCGTGCCACCACCCAGTATGAATACCCACAGGGAAGCGCCTGTTTCATCCAAAGCGTAGAAGACAACATGGAAGACATCATGCGCCTTGCCACCTCCGAAGCCATGCTCTTCAAATATGGCTCCGGCACAGGTTCCGATCTCTCCACCCTGCGCTCCACCCGCGAAAAACTCACCGGCGGCGGCCACCCATCCGGCCCGCTCTCCTTCCTCCGCGTTTACGACCAGGTCGCCAACGTCGTCAAATCCGGCGGCAAAACCAGGCGAGCGGCAAAAATGAACACCCTGAAAGACTGGCACCCGGACATCGAGGAATTCATTGAAGCCAAAACCATCGAAGAGAAAAAAGCCTGGGCACTCATCGAACAAGGATACGATGGATCCTACAACGGCGACGCCTACGGCTCCGTGATGTATCAAAATGAAAACCTCACGGTGCGCGTCGGGGATGAATTCATGAACGCCGCCATCGAAGGTAAGGACTACTGGACCCGCAACGTCAGCGACGGCGACCCTTGCGAAAAGAAAAACGCCCGTGAGATCCTGCGTAAAATTGCCGAAGGCACCCACATCTGTGGTGACCCCGGCATGCAGTTCGATACCACCATCCACACCTGGCACACCTGCAAGGCATCCGGACGCCAACACTCGACCAACCCCTGCTCCGAGTTCCTCTTCCTCAACGACACCGCCTGTAACCTCGCCTCACTCAACCTGATGCGCTTCAAGGACGCCGACGGCAGTTTCGATACCAAACGCTTCTCCGCCGCCTGTAAACTCTTCATCACGGCACAGGAAATCATTGTCGACCGAGCCAGCTACCCGATCAAAAACATCGCGGAAAACTCCCACCTCTTCCGCCCGCTCGGACTCGGCTACGCCAACATCGGTGCCCTGATCATGAGCTACGGCCTGGCCTACGACTCCGATGAAGCACGCCACCTCGCCGGCTCCATCACCGCCCTCATGGCCGGTGCCTCCTATGAGCAAAGCGCAGATATGGCAGCCGCCCGCTCGGCCTTCCCCTGCTACTTCAATTCCGCCTACCCGTCCAACCCCAACCCGGAAGAAACATCCAATGAAACCGCCATGCTCGAGGTCATCGAACACCACCGGTCGAAACTGGATAACTTGGCACCCGAAGCCCGCTTTGCCAACATCACCGCCGCCGCCCGCAAATCCTGGGATGCCGCCCTCGAAAAAGGCAAACAATTCGGCTACCGCAACTCCCAGGTCACCCTGCTTGCGCCCACCGGCACGATCGGTTTCCTGATGGACTGTGATACCACCGGAATCGAACCCGACATCGCCCTGGTGAAATACAAACTGCTGGCCGGCGGAGGTATGCTGAAAATTGTCAACCAAACCGTCGCCCCGGCACTGCAGTATCTCGGATACTCGAAACCGGAAATCACCGACATCCTCGCCCACATCGAGAAATACGATACCATCGAGGATGTAGTCGACGAACAAACCGGAGAGCCCGTCTGCAGTCACCTCAAGCCCGAGCACCTGCCGGTCTTCGACTGCGCCTTCAAGGCCCACCAAGGCAAACGTAGTCTCCACTACCTCGGCCACATCCGCATGATGGCCGCGACCCAACCATTCCTCTCTGGAGCGATCTCCAAAACGGTCAACCTTCCGGAGGAAGCCACCATCGAGGATATCATGGAAACCTACATCGAAGGATGGAAACTCGGCCTCAAAGCCATCGCCATCTACCGTGACGGATCCAAACGCTCCGCCCCACTCAATACCAAGAAAACCGAAGGCATGGGCGGAGAGGCTGACAAGGTCGGAACCAGCAGCGACAAAGATGATCTGATCGCCAAACTCGAAAACAGCATGGCCGAACTCGCCATCGAAAACGAGAAGCTTCAGAAAAAAGCCAACGAGCCGGTCCGCCAATACATGCCGGACACCCGCCAGTCCATCACCCACAAATTCGAAGTCGCCGGACACGAAGGCTACATCACCGTCGGCCTCTTCGATAACGGCCAACCCGGTGAACTCTTTGTCCAAATGGCCAAGGAAGGTAGCACCATCGGCGGCCTGATGGACTCCATGGGAGCCCTCACGTCGATGGCCTTGCAATACGGTGTGCCACTGGAACGCTTGGTCAAGAAATTCGCCTACCAGCGATTCGAGCCTAGCGGATTCACCAAGAACCCGGATATTCGCAACGCTTTCTCGCTGACCGACTACGTCTTCCGTTGGATGGGATGCTCCTTCATCCCCGGCTACCGCGAAATGACCTCCCCTAACCAGGGACAAACCGAACTCCCCATGCCCGAAATCGAGACCATGGAGAAAAAGGCCGTCAACCGCCCGGTTCCCGAGCTCATTACCGACACCGCGGCTGAGCGAAAAGCAGCCCAAGCCACCGCAACCAAACGGGTGGATACGGCCATCGGCCACGCCTACATGGAAACCCCATGCACCAACTGCGGCAGCGACAAGGTCATCCGAGCCGGAGCCTGCGGCTGCTGCACCGAGTGCGGAACCTCCCAAGGCTGCAGCTAACCCAGCAACTCCATCCACCATTCCTTTTTGGCGACCCGTTCGCTCAATGGCAACCAGTCGGCATACCCTGTGTGTGTCGGCTGGTGATCGGGGGGAGAACTAACACCCCTCTAACACATCACCAGAAAGTAGGACAGGTTTCCCAACCTGTCGGCTAGCCATGTGAACCTAGCAGCCACAAAGGTTCAGGAAGGAATCATACCCTATCCTCACTTACCGTGGCATGGAGGAAGAATCGAGAGATTCAAATACTTAGTCAACACCTCTCATGCACCTTATCTATTCCTCTATTTCTTGGCAACCAGCCGGCATACTGCTCGTGCGCCGGCTGGCAACAACCAATTAACCAAGGGACCACACCTTCAATCAACCCATCATTTACTGCATGAAAACATTCAAACGAAATCTAATAAAATTACTGCTCACATCTATTCTGTTAGCATTTGGATCAACACAATCTCACGCTGACAGCGCGAACACGAATCAAATACATATGGCAAATGATCAATTTTCACTAACTTGCCATATCCCCATAGTCATCGAAGCTGATGAAAAGCTATACTTTTACTACAAATGCACTCTGAAGAACACGTCCAACGAAAAAATACGCATACATAAGCAAGCTCAAACTCATGCGACAAAAGATGGGAAGTATTCCAAATTCAAGCGGTATGCACATCAAATACATCAAGAGTTAGCCCCTGGAGAATCCACAACTTGGATGCAACATGCAGTGGCAACCTCTGAAGGAGACTTCAAATTGAAGGTCAGTATGGACACCTTCAAAAACATAAAGACTTCGGAAACAACCGCACAAATCAAAAAAGTCAAGCATCCTGAATATGAAATTAATTTTCTTAACAAGGAAATCCAGAAGAACGCAGACAACTTCCCTCTCATAAAAGCAAACACAGATGAAACCCTTGGCTCTTTTCATAAGTTTAGCTTCACCAACAAACCTGTAAAAGTCGGCAACTATATGGTTAATGCTTTTATCTTTGAGGCTCCAAAGGAAGAACGGGATTTGGTTTGGAGCTTTAACAGCGAAGGATTTTCAGGTGTATGGTATATACTACCGGTAAAAGGTACAATGAAAGGGTTTACTCATTTCCACAAAAGACAACTAACCGAAAACAACAAAACCATCGGGAAAATAGGAGACAAGATGATTTTGCAAATCCTACCTGCTCACAGAATGACCCCTGGAGAAAAATACATTCTCTGGTTTAACAATAAGATCATGCCCTACTCCTTTAAGCATGTCACATTGTCGCTTAACTTCCCCCCCTTGGGTAAAAGCTCATACAAAGATGTTTTTCCTCGTGGAGTCTATTAATGGACACAATCACGTAAAAAAAAACATCCAAGTTAGGGTGCAACCATGGCCTAGCCATTATCTGAGAACCTCAAGCCAAGCCTAAAGGGCACCGCAATCTGCACCCGTTCTTCCGGAGCCTTGTTAAGGCTCAGTCTCGACACCAAAGCACTTCTCCATCGTCGATGTATTGATAATTCCGGGATTCTGGAGACTACCCTAAGAGACTAAGGAGAAGGGGGCGAGAAGGGGTCGGTTCATACCTTTGGCCCTTTCCTCTAACAACCGAAGAAAGTAGGACAGGTTTCCCAACCTGTCGGCTAGCCATGTGAACCTGTCAGCCACAAAGGGACATTCCTTCCTGGCCTTTTTTATTCAATGCAACCAATCGCTTCCTGAACTCTTATCCACGCTGTTTCAATTATTTGTTAGCACGTTAGAATTACTTTGTGGGCTTGATTTCCGGCAAGGACCAAGAACCATCAAGGATCTCCTTGCGCGGCTGGTACATCCGCACGGCATAGTTCCAACCTTTAGTGATCGGCAGGTAATTTACATTTTTGGGATCACCGCCGAAATGGAACGTGAAGGAGCCGTCTTCGTTAGGTTTGGCGGAAAAATTGTTGTAGCTGTTCACCCCGAGGTCGTTTGCCTCGAGATACCCGTCGGCATTGTAGATTGTGATCGACCAGAAGGCGTCCACAGGGACGTCTTTAACAGTCACCACATGTGGGGTGTTGCCATCGTTCTCATCGACGCTGCTCAAAATATAGAGAGCGGCCTTGCTCGGTAGTCCTCCCCATCCAGCGGCAGCACCAAGCAAATAATCCACTGGTCGGACCTCCTCTTTACGACCGAATGCATAGGTGGTCTCAAAGCCAAGAGCCGCCAGATCGTTAAGCGATTTGCGTGCCACCGCGAGTTGATCCGTGTCCCAGTTTGGAGCCTCAAATGGACCGCTGCCACCGCCGCTCATGCTGAGTTTGTCCTGAACCGCGTGGGCCTTGACCAGGTCATCGGGGTCGCCGGCATTGTAAAATGTGCGGATGGCAGCGAGGGCAAAGCGCGTGCCCACCTGCTTCTCAGTCAGCTCGTAGGTTCCCGGTTTCGACTCCACGAACATGTAATGATCCTGGTTCACCACATGCATGGACATGTAACGTTTACCTACCTCCGGCAGTGTAATTTTCACGGGTTGGGATAGATCCAGCAGCACTCCCGAGTAGAGCGTGTCTTGGTTCATGCGGATCACAGGCTGATTTTCCGGTGTTGTGGGCTCGCGGAGATGCGTGAATTTGCCTAATTTAACATCCATCATCTTCATGTTCTGGCGGATCATGTGATCTGATTCGGCTCGCACAAAGTTGGATACGTTGACTGGTTCTTTGCTCTCATCGGCGAGAACCGTTGAGCCAAGGATTGTTGCTGCGTAGACGGCAATGCTAGTGGTAATCGTTGTTTTCATCATTTGTTTTTTGTGGTTAAATTTCATCTATTCATCTCATTGAACTTTTTTTGCCTTGGGCGGCGACCAGGTGCCGTCAAGGGCATCTTGCTTGGGCCAGTAAAGGCGCATCACCAAGAAAAACGGACCGTTTGGTGCGGGCAACCAGTTGGACTCCTTGTCTTTGCCGGGTGAATCCTTTTGCACGTAGAGAGTGATGCCGCCATCAGCGTCCTTCTTGAGATCGGGCAGCATCGGCGAATTGATTAGATAACGGTTGATCGGATTCGCGGTGAGCAGGCTTGACGGCAGTTCATACATGGTCAGTGACCAGAACGCATTGACCGGCGGCAACTGGCCCGGTGCAAACCGCATCGAGTATCGATTTTTTGACGCATCCAGTTTCTGACCGGTCGCATCAACGAAATAAATTGGATACATCGCCTCTTCTGCCGAATTGCCATAAATACCGCCCACGGCACCAGCCATGCGTAAGAGGTAATCGTTTTTCAACGTTTCCCGTGTCCCGAAGGCATCGCTCGCTGTCACCTCGCCGGCGTCAACACGTTTCATCAGCCTATCGTGCTCTTTCCATGCATCGGCCATGCCGTCCTCTACCGCCTTGCGGATTTCGAGGGAAAGCGTTGCTTCATCAAAGGACTTGCCCGCACCGATCCCCAGCTTTGCAAATCGGGCCATGAGGTCCTTCTCGGAGGAATGCGTGGGACAGAACTGCAGAGCAAAGTTCAGGATTTGAAAGAACTTGATCGATGTGCGCTGCTGCTCGGGCGTGAGCGGATTGATGAAGTCAATCGCTGGCGCGGCCTTGGGCGTGGGCTTACCTAGAAACTGCGACAACGTTTGCACCTTGTAGCCAGCTTGCACTTTCTTCACATTATCGAGATCCTCGGGGTTAATGAGTTGAGTTCGATAGATTGCAAAAACCAGTTCTGTCTCAGACTTGATCACCGCTTTGATGCCCTCCGGCTTCTCACCCTTCCAGTCCGGGCCGGCGATAAGGAAACGACCGCCATCGTGTCCAGTGGTGCGGCTTCCAAGGTAGGCGAAGTTGTGGGTATAAGTATCGATCAACTGCACAGAGAAATAGCGGCTCTTATCGATGACTGGCAGCGTTAGAACGATTGGCTCAGTCCGTAGATCCATGCCGAGCATGGAATAGGGGGTGTCAGAGTTAGGTGTCTGAATCGTCTTGTCTTCGGGCGTGTAAACACGGGGCGTGCTATTGATCTGATTCCATGGTGCTTGAAACTCAGGGTTGTCGCGATCCACGAAGTAGGCGTGTTGAACGCGATAGTTGTCCACGATGGAGTAGCCGTAAATGTATGCATCCTTGGCGATGGTGCGGGCTTCAGTTGGCGTGACGTCGGTTTGAGCGCTCACGTGCAGGGAGCAAACCGCTAGAGCTAGCACAGTCAGGCTGGATTTTATGATAGGCTTGGTATTCATGATTCTGACGGAGTATAAATTGAGGTCGCCATTAATTGACCGTATTAGATACATCATCCATTATTGACAATGTCAATGCAGACTGTTGATGGCATAAAAGCTTCAGGGTTCCCTCACTTCAATTGTTCCTGTCTGGACACCGAAACGGATCAATCCCAAAGCTCGCGAGCAAAAACACCTCATTCCTCGTTTTGTGATCGACCCATCGTAAAGTCCCTCTCTACACTCCGCCTGCCATGAAAACCAAATCCACACTCCTCGCGATCTGCCTCGTCCTCACTTCTTTGACCGCTTGCGCCAAAGAAAAGGTAGATCCTCTCAAGGCTCCAGCCGACGTTGCCGCCGCCCCTGCTGATGCCAAAGCCACCGCCTCAGGCTTGAAATCAAAGGTGCTCAAAAAAGGAACCGGCAAGAAGAAGCCTACCGCCACCGACACCGTGACAGTGCACTACTCCGGTTGGACCACCGACGGAAAATTATTCGATAGCTCCTACAAGCGGAACCAGAAAGCCAGCTTCCCGCTCAACCGCGTGATCAAAGGCTGGACCGAAGGACTTCAGCTCATGGTCGTGGGTGAAAAGCGCCGCTTCTGGATTCCGGCTGAACTCGCCTACGGCCCAGCCGTCCCTGGTAGCGGTCGCCCCGGCGGGATGCTCGTCTTTGACGTGGAACTTTTTGAAATCAAATAATCCACTCGCGCATCGGGACCATTCGCGCATTGGTGGGACGGACTCTTTTTGATCGAGAGCCTTGCCAGCGCTGTTACGGTGATGGTGCTGCCGAGCTGCCGGCGTCACACTTCAGGACGGTCCGGCAGCAGCAAAAAGCGGCGACCCTGAACAGGGTCACCGCTTGTAAAATGGAGATGGGGCTCGGTTCCGACACTATCTCCCTAGGCGCTCGATCAGAGCGAGACCAACCAGGCCGAGAAGCGCCGGTGAGGAGGAAAATTATCCCTGATGAGCTGCAATTACCTTTTTGGGGTGCTTAAGCAGAGTGCGAACTTCCGTTGAGTTCATTGCTGCAACAGTCGCTTCGTCCACGCCGAGAGCGACAAGGCGGCGGCTTTGCACTTTTTGGCGCTGCTTTCTTGCGCCGGCTGATTTTGTAGGACGAGTTCTGTTGTTGTTACGCTGTAATGATGTAGCCATAATAGTAGTTTAGATTGATAGTTGAAGAGGTTAAGATCCGTCTGATCGACAGGCGCGAATCAGCTCGGTCCGGAGACTACTAGTCGACCAACTAAGCTCAGTCAACTGGAAACCAATCCCAAGTACGGAGCGGAGTCAGCAAGTCCGTGGACTGATCGATCATGGGATCGTCAGCCTATAAGAGGAGGCAAAAATGAATGGCAGAAAGCCAGCCCGCGTCTAGCGGACGATTTCGAGGAACTCGATGTCGAAAACGAGCATCCCGCCTGGGCGACCGCTGCCAGGGACGGCTGGGCCGTAGGCAAGCTCGGCCGGAATCCAGAAACGACGTTTTTCACCGGTGACCATCAGTTGCACCCCTTCGGTCCAGCCTTTGATCACACCGTTCAGTGGGAACTCCGTGGGTTCCCCACGAGTCACTGAGCTATCAAACATTTCTCCGTCGGTGGTCCATCCAGAGTAGTGAACTTTCACGGTGTCGGTGGCCTTGGGCTTCTCTTCTCCCTTTCCTGCGCTGAGCACTTTATGGGCAAGTCCGCTGTCGGTCTTCTCGGCATCGGCAGGAACCGCTGCCACATCCTCAGGAACCGCTGGTGCAGGAGGAGCTTGTTTGAAGGAAACGAGTTCAAGGTCTGCAACGATGAATCCACCGGGAGCCTGGGGCTCGGGCAACCATGCCTGGCGCTGCTCTGCGGTATCCATCTCGGCAAGAATCTCCGCAAGAACCGGCGGCAGTTTATCAAGTGGCATACTTGGAGGCGACTGCTCTTTACGGGTATCCTGCACGGTTTCTCCTGCCATCGTCTTGGCGGTAAAATGGAAAGTGACGACGCTATCTGCACCCGGCTTTTCGCCGGAACCTTGTTTGATGATTTTGTAGGCCACTCCCCCGGCGGTTTTCTCGGCATCCGCAGGTGGCTTCGCAATTTCTTTGATAGCGAGAAGCTCCACATCAAAGCAAAGCATGCCACCTGGGCGACCGCTACCAGCAACAACAGGACCGTAGGCCAGATCTTCAGGAATCCAGAAGCGGCGTTTCTCCCCGACCACCATCAGCTGCAGACCTTCGGTCCAACCGGCAATCACCTGACCGAGCGGAAAACTGGTTGGCTCACCGCGGCTCACCGAGCTATCGAACATTTTTCCGTCCGTGGTCCAGCCAGAGTAGTGGACGGTCACCGCGTCTGTGGCGCTTGGTTTTACATCGCCGGTTCCGGCTTGGAGGACTTTCGATGCGAGACCGCTCTCGGTCACGATGGAATCAGCGGGGGCGGCGGCGACATCAGCAGGTGTTTCTGGCATATTATTTTTAGGTTGGGCCGCTTCCATTATCGAGGCGGCGGGGTGATGGTGTCCGGAGTATCCCCGTCATTCGCAATGACCGACATCACTGAATCGCTTCAGCAGTCATCAATGGTCTTGATAAGGGATAAGCTTGGGATTTTGATTGGGGGGGGGCAAGCATCCATACGAGAAACCATCTGTCAACCACCCGCTGGGCTAAATACCAAGAGATGGAAAGGGGGGCAGAAAAGCACGCTCCCCCCCTCCCCGCCCGAGATCATTCTCCAATCAACGCAGCAATATCTTGTTCAATGCATTTCATCGATGACGATATCAAATGCGAACTCAAGGGGCCGTCAGCGCCTGGCCGTTGTCGGATGCATCCAATCCAAGCAAGAAGGGAGCGGCAGCAGCGGCCCACTCTTCCGGGCTCCTATGGTGTCCAGCCTCCTCACCAAAGCACTTCTGTAACATCGGCGTATTGATGATCCCCGGATTCAAAGCCACCACAGCCAAGCCTGCGGGCAACTCCTGGGCCAAGGCTTGAGACAAGCCTTCAACCGCCCATTTGCTGGCACAGTAGGGTGCTACTTCAGGGGAAGTCGACCTACCCCAGCCGGAAGAATAATTGACAATCACCCCCTTGCCCGCTTCCTGCATCAACGGCACACTGTGGCGGATCAGGTTGGCCGTGCCGTTGATATTGACGGCCGTCAGCGCATCAAACTCTTCCGCTGTAATCTCCCACAACGGAGCCGGACGATTCACAAGCGCCGCATTGTTGACGAGCAGATCCGGGGGACCGAAACGTTGGTAAGCTTTCTCACAAAACCTCGCCACCTGACCGTCATCCGCCACATCCACCACAGCCAACCATGTCTGGTCTGGATACGCATGCTTCAGTTCCTCGATCACGTCCTCATTCCGGCCGCAACCGCAAACCCGATGGCCAGATTGGATAAAAACATCAAGCAATGCCCTGCCCAAACCGGACGTGCATCCGGTCAACCAAATCACCCTGGTATCGTTCTTCCTTTTTCTATCAATCATAGCGCACTGATACCCCATTTTTATAACGATTGCCAGCCCGTTCATCCAAGAAGGATTCTCCTTGACCTCATGCAAACAGATTCGCTTTAATACCTAGCACAATCTTTTGCATACAAGCATCGAAGTTCCTAACCTTCTCTCCATACTGGCCTCACCCTCCCTCTCCATCTTCCTCAAGCTTTATCCCGACATGACCTCAAAACTAACGCTCCTTTGTTCACTCGCAGCTGCCGGGGCCTCGTCCGCAGCCCTCATCACCGGCACTTCGGTCCTCAACAAAACCAACTGGGCCCTCGACCCCGGAGCCTCGGCCAGCCAATCGAGCACCGCATCAGGCGGCACCGCTAATCGAGCGATCGACGGCAACACAAGCGGAGCCTGGAACAACGGCTCGGTCACACACACCGCCCCAACGGACACCACAGCCAACTGGACCGTCGACCTCGGTCAGGACCGGGCGATCAACCAGATCGTGATCTACAACCGGACCGATTGTTGTGGCAACCGCCTGTCAAACGTATCACTACTCACCAGCACCAGCCCAGCCTTTGATTCGACCACCTACGACTCAGGTAATATTGCCGGCAACCTGGGAAACCGATCATATTGGTCAGTGAATTCCACCGGGCGTTATGTTCGCATTCAACGCGACGGCCCGAGCACTGGCGGAGAAAACATCATCTCTCTGGCCGAGGTCCAAATCTTCGGAGGCTCTCAATTCGGATACAATAATCTTGCACCAAATGGCACGGCCACCCAGTCCAGCACACTGGTCAACGGAGCCAATCCCGCCGCAGCCAAAGCCATCGACGGCAACCTCAACGATAATTTCAACAGCGGATCCACCACCCACACAGCAGCAGGCGGGGGCACCCCCGTCTTCTGGGAAGTCAGCTTCACCGAACTCACCAACATCAACGAAATCGCCCTCTACAACCGAGGCGACTGCTGCCCGGAACGTCTGAGTAACTTTCGGGTCTCGGTCTTCGATGGAGACACCGAAGTCTGGGGAGAAAACTACTTCGAAGGCAGTGGCCAGGCAGAAGATATTTTAAGCATCCAGGAGGACACCGGAGCCTTTTTTGCAAGTGGGGACCGCGTCCGGGTGGAACTGATCGGAGGCTCCAATAATGCCGGGAACGACATTCTCTCATTACGCGAAGTCGAAATCTACGGCACCGTTGTCCCCGAAACATCCAGCGCGGCCCTGATTGGACTCGCTGGTCTGGCCCTGATCCTGCGACGCAAAAAATAAGCAATTCTCGGGAACGATCTCTGATTCACCGAATGCGGGCCTACTCGCATTCGGTCTTTTTTTGTCTGGCTCCCGTTCAAATCAAGACTCGAACTCAAGAGTATACCCCAGCCCCCGCCTGGTCTTGATCGGATCCTCACCTCCACTGGAACGGATTTTGGCACGCAAGGACTTGATGTGCGCATCCACCGTTCGGTCCATCGCCGAGCCCGGGTCATCCCACGCTTTCTCCAACAACTGCTCGCGGGTAAAAATCCTCCCCGGCTGCGACATCAAAGCGACTAATAATTTATATTCGTGTGCCGTCAATGGCAGGCACTCACCACAGCAATGCACCTGCATCGACTCCGGATCGTGAACCAGACAGCCGACTTGCTCGGGAATGGTCGTCGGCCGCCCCGAGGTCCGGCGCAACACTGCCCTCACCCGGGCACAAACTTCACGGGGGCTGAACGGCTTGGTGACATAGTCATCCCCACCGAGCTCCAGCCCCAAAACCCGGTCAATTTCAGAATCCCGTGCAGTTAAAAACAAAACGGGCACCGCCGAGAAAGTCCTGATCTTGCGACATAAATCAAAGCCTGACATATCCGGCAAACCCACGTCCAGGATCGCAAAATCAATCCCCTGCTCAAACACAGGCAACGCTTTCCCGGCGGTGGTAACATGAATAACCTCAAAATGCTCGGTTTCCAAAGCATACACCAAGGTGTCCGCAATCGACACCTCATCCTCAACGAGCAGAACACGTGGCATGTCCCAAGACTCCGGAATCCCATGCTCCGAGTCAAGAACTGAACCCGAAGTGCCCAAACATTCCATCACACGCGGACAAGACAAATTTTCCGTGCCAAATAAACCGCTGGACAGGGGCAGAATGTGCCCCTAGGTTTGCCGCCCATTATCAGTAATACTCGATTTATGAAAAATAAGCATATCGCCTCCGTCATCGGAGTTATCGGGCTCGCCGGCATCACCGGAATGAGCACCCTCAACGCGCAAACGCCTACCCCACCAGCACCGGCTCCCGTACCAACTCCAGCCCTGCCGGAACTCTCCGAGGCAGAAGTCAAAGAAATCAGCTCCTTCCTGCTCGGATTCCAACAAGGTCAAGGCCTTGGAGGCAACGGCCTGACTGCTGCAGACGTCAGCACCGATGACCTCGTCAAAGGATTCCTCGCCGGCCTCAAAGGTGGACGCCCTGAAATCCCGGAAGAAAAAATCCGCGCAGCCATGCAGGCACTCAGCAAAGCCGTTGGCGACCGTGAAGCCAAAAAAGGTGAGGCCAACCTCGCTGCCGGCAAAGCATTTCTCGAAAAAAATGGCAAACGTGAAGGTGTCACCACCACCCCTAGCGGCCTCCAGTACGAAATCCTCAATAAAGGAGGTAGCGAAAAATACGCCGCCCCAGCCGGAGGAGCCCAGGACACTGGAACCAAATTCCTGGTGAACTATCGTGGCACCCTGATTGACGGAACCGAATTCGACAAGTCACCAGAAGGATCCCCCTTCCCGATGACCCTCCAGGTCATCCCAGGCTTCAAAGAAGCCCTGACCACCATGCCCGTCGGAGCAAAATGGAAACTCTTCATCCCATCGGAACTCGCCTATGGCCCACGCGCCGCTGGTCCGAAAATCGGAGCCAATAGCACCCTGATCTTCGAACTCGAGCTGCTGGAAATCCAAAAGGCCCCAGCCGCACTGCCACCGGTTCCGGTCCCGACACCTGGTGCCGCACCCATCAAACCCAAGGCAACGGCCGTCACACCACCAGTGAAGGTTCCCGTTCCTCCCAAGGAAAAGAAATCCGAGAAGGCCGAATAATCCCGGAGATTCCGGTATTGCCAAACAAGCTCATTTATCCAAGACTGTCGGACATACTCCGACAGTCTTTTTTTGGGGCCCGCGCCAGAGCCCGCCAGAGTCTAACACCCATCTCAATCAACCAGCCAACCAAGCTTCTAACCATGACTAATCTCACCTACTACGGACACGCCTGTTTTTCGGTAGAAATTGCCGGCAAAACTCTACTCTTTGATCCCTTTATCACCCCCAACCCACTGGCACAGGAGATCGACATCAACAGCATTCAGGCTGATTACGTCCTGATCAGCCACGGCCATGAAGACCACGTGGCCGACGCCCTGGACATCCTGAAACGCACCGGTGCCACCCTGATCTCGAACTTTGAAATCGTTACCTGGTTCGGCCAACAAGGCATCACCAACGCCCACCCGCTCAACCACGGCGGCAAAGCCCACTTCCCTTTCGGATCTGTCAAATACGTCAACGCAGTGCACTCGTCCATCCTTCCCGACGGCACCTACGGAGGCAACCCCGGCGGTTTCGTCATCGAATCCGACCAAGATCATTTCTACTTTTCCGGCGACACCGCCCTCACCCTCGATATGACCCTGCTTGGAGAACTTCACCAGCTCGACTGGGCGGTGCTCTGCGTCGGAGATAACTTCACCATGGGCCCCGAAGACGCCGCCATCTGTGCCGAATGGGCCAGAGTGAAGGAAGTTGTGGGCGTTCACTTCGACACCTTCCCCTATGTGGAAATCGACCACGCCCAAGCCAAGGCCGCTTTTGCGGACAAGGGCATCACCCTGCACTTGCCCGGCATCGGCAAAACCCTGCCACTCAACGCTTCAAGCTAGTCCACAACCCAACTATCCCATGTATCGCACAGGACTTGGATATGATGTCCACCAATTTGCCCTCGACCGTCCACTCATCCTCGGAGGAGTGGAAATCCCTCACACCCACGGCCTCGCAGGGCACTCGGATGCCGACGTGCTTTGTCACGCCATCGCCGATGCCTTGCTCGGAGCGCTCGGACTCCCCGATATCGGCCACTACTTCCCACCTACCGATGACAGCATCGAAGGCATTTCCTCGTTAGAAATCCTCGAAAAATGTCGCGAGCTTCTGGCAGAACGCCAGGCCGTCATCCAGAACATCGATTCCTCCATGATTGCCGAAGCCCCGAAAGTCCTGCCTCACGCCGAGGATATGAAAATCAAAATGGCAGAGGCTCTTTCCATTCAACCCAGCCAAATCGGCATCAAGGCAACCACCAATGAAACCATGGGATTTGTCGGTCGAAAAGAAGGCATCGCAGCCCTCGCCAATGCCCTGATTTACATCCCGGATTGATTTCCAGCAGTCTAACTGCTAGAACAATCCCCATGTCCACCATCCCAGACCTCCCTGAAGATGAGCGCCCGCGTGAACGTCTAGCCCGCCTGGGCGCCAGCGCTCTTAGCGATGCCGAGCTCTTGGCGATTTTTTTGAGAGTCGGAGTCAAAGGGTGCAGCGCCATCGAGGTAGGTCGCCAACTACTCAGTAAGTATGGCAGTCTGAACGCACTGGGCGGTCTCAGCATCCCCGAACTGGCCAGCGAACACGGATTGGGGCCGGCAAAAGCAGCCCAACTCAAGGCCGCCTTCGAGTTAGGTATCCGCTGTGCCCAAGAAAAAATGGCGAGTCAAGTCATGAACAGCGCCGATGCCATTTATCAGGCCATCGCTCCTCGTCTGGCCCACGAACGCCACGAACACATCCTGATTATCCTGCTCAACACCAAGCTCCAGGCCACCCAAACCATCGAGCTAAGCAAGGGCAATGCCAACACCGCTTTGTGCGAACCCCGCGACGTGCTCCACCACGTCCTGCTCGGCCAGGCACCGGCCTTTGTCCTGATCCACAACCACCCGTCCGGAGACCCAAGCCCGAGCCGCCAGGACATCAGCTTGACAAAAAAAATCCAGCAAGCCTGCGAAACCATGCACCTGCGATTTGTCGATCACGTCATCATCGGCCGCCCGGGAGACCAGCGCCCGCAACCATACTATTCGTTTGCCGGGGCCGGATTGCTCTAAGGAAATCCAAAATCCGGCAGGATTCTGACACACGCGAAGAAATATGGCGCGCCTGCTAGATGTATGCTATACCCAGCACGTCATGAAACACTTCTTGCTTTCTCTCAGCGCCGCAACTGCACTATTTGCACCACTCAGCGCAGCGGATAAACCGAACATCGTTTTTATCCTCGCCGATGACCTCGGATACTCTGAGCTCGGTTGCTACGGCCAAAAGAAAATTAAAACACCACACGTCGACAAGCTCGCCAAAGAGGGCATGCGTTTCACTCAGCACTATACCGGAGCCCCGGTCTGCGCCCCGGCCCGTTGCGTCCTTCTGACAGGTAAACATCTGGCTCATGCTGAAATCCGGGGCAACCGGGACTCGGGCAACGGCCAACGCTTCCCCGGGCAATGGCCTCTGTCCGATCAGGCCCTGACCATCGCCGAGGTCTTAAAAGAGCAAGGGTATGCCACCGGTGCATTCGGCAAATGGGGGCTCGGCCCCACCCAATCCAGTGGAGCTCCGAACAAGCAAGGTTTTAACCGCTTCTACGGGTTTATCTGCCAGCGCAACGCCCACAGCTACTACCCACCCTACCTCGACAGCGACGACAAAGAAATCACGATCAATGAGCATCCCATCCCGGGCCACAAGCGACAAAAAGAAGGAACCGTCAAAGCCGAAGACTACCGCGCTGAACATTACGCCCCCGACCTCGTGCTCAAAGAAGCTCTCGACTTTATTGATACCCACAAAGACCAACCCTTTTTCCTCTACCTCCCCTTTATCGAGCCTCATGTCGCCATCCAGCCACCCCAGGAGTGGATCGACAAGTATCCAAAAGGCTGGGACAACAAACCCTACCGCGGCGAGCGAGGCTACCTCCCGCACCCCCGCCCGAATGCCGGTTACGCAGCCATGATCTCGGACCTCGACGAACACGTCGGAGCCATCATCCAACGCCTCGACCAACACGGACTGAGCAACAACACCCTGGTGATTTTTACATCGGATAACGGCCCTACGCATAACGTCGGCGGCGTCACCACCGAGTTCTTTAACTCCACCCTCAACCTCCGGGGGAAAAAAGGCAGCTGCTACGAAGGTGGCCTGCGCATCCCCTGCATCGTTCGCTGGCCGGGGAAAGTCAAAGCAGGTAGCCAAACAGACGCGGCAAGCTACTTCCCCGACTGGTTCCCCACCCTCTGCGATATCTCCGGAAGCAAACGCCCGGACACCAACCTCGACGGCGTCACGCTCGCCCCCGTGCTCGAAGGAGGCGAGCTCCCGGAACGACACGAACCGATGATCTGGGAGTTCAGCGGCTACGGAGGAATCATCGCCATCCGCCACGGCAAATGGAAAGCCATCAAACGTGGGCTAAAACGGAAGGGCAAACCCGGCAAATGGGAACTCTACGACATCGAAAAAGACCGGGCAGAAAGCAAGGACCTCGCCGACAAATATCCGGAAACCATCAAGCAGATCGAACAACGGTGGCTACGGACCCGAACCGTCGAACCCGACTTCCCGCTCCCGGACATCGACCGCAAGTAATCCTCCGAGCCCGTATCCATAACCCAGCGCTTCATCCATTTTCATGCACCAGTCCTTCAGTCGTTTTCTGATTCTGCTCGCCGTCTTTTTTGCCGCCTTCCTCGGGGTAATCCTCGTTCGAAAGGCAAAAAACGGCGATGACCTGTTCCATTTCCTTAAAAACAACGATCCGGTCACAGCCAGCCCCAACGGCGACTACACCCTGCGTCGCGACCCCGCTGTGGACCTCAACGACGTTCGCGTCCTGGCTGCGATCAATGCAGAGAGTGCCGCCTTGGTTCGTTCAGTAATGCCCTCGGTGGTCAGCATCGATACCGCCGGAGTTCGCCATGAACGCCGGCGCGACTTCTGGGGGCGCACATGGGTACAGCCCCGAACCGTTCAGGGGCAAGGCTCCGGGGTGATCGTCTCCAAGGAAGGCCACGTGCTGACCAACCACCACGTCATCACCGGCAACCCAAGAATCCGTCTGACCATGCACGACGGCTCGGTGCACTCCGCCAAAATCATCGGCTCCGACCCCACGGTCGATATCGCCGTGCTGAAAATCGAAAGCCCGGGACCATTCAAGGCTCTCAAATTCGGCAACTCGGAAAAAACCGAAGTCGGCAATGTGGTATTTGCCATCGGCAGCCCCTTCGGACTCGGTGAAACGGTCACCGACGGCCGAATCTCAGCCAAAAAACGATCATTCTCAGACAGTCAGGTCGACCTCCTACAGACTTCCGCCGCCATCAACCCCGGCAACTCAGGCGGACCGCTGGTCAACATCCAGGGAGAAATCATCGGCATCAATTCACGCATTTACTCCACCGACCGCAAAAACCCCGGGTTCCAAGGCATTAGTTTTGCCGTGCCGTCCAATGCCGCACTGGTCACCATGCGCCACATCCTAGCCCGGGGCCGCCCGGTTCGTGGCTTTCTCGGTATGGCCTTGGAAAACGTCGACAGAAGCGCCCGAAAGGAACTCAAATATGATCAACCCGGAGGAGTACGCGTCATGGGAGTGGCCCCGGATGCCCCGGCACTCAAAGCCGGCATCAAGAAAAACGACATCATCACCCACTTCAACAAGGACACCGTCGGCAATACCCGCGAACTCATCCGCTTCATTCAACAAAGCAAAGTGGGAACGGAAGTCACGCTGATGGTTTGGCGGGACAACGCCCAGGAAAGCATCACCGCCACCATCGGCGATGCCGAAAAATTCAATCAACAACTGCTTCAAAATGAAGGGGGCAACGGCATCCAAAAAATCGACACCAAAGCCATCCTCAATGCGATCGGCCTGATCGTCCGCAACCCGAATAGCCGGGAACAAGAGCAAGGAATCCGGGGTGTCTTTATCGAACAAATCCTACCGGAAAGCCAACTCAAGGGCAAACTGCTCACCGGCGACCTCATCCGCGCCGTCAATGGCCGCCAGGTCACCGACAAAAACGATTTTTTCCAACGCTTGGTTGTCTCGCTCAGCGTTCAGAATACCGAACTCTTCATTCAACGAGGGAAGAACTCCATCCGTTTGACACTCTCGCCGATGAAACAATAAACCCCGGAAACAAACTCAGGGCTTTTTCTCTGCGGGCTTGGCAGGCTGCGGGTAAGGCGAAGGCTTGTTGCCACTCCACCCGGTTCCGTAACCGGTATTTTGGATCCCCTCACCCAACTTCTGGATATCACGCCCCATTCCGATATAGGTGTTGCAGGAACTCAAACTCCCGACACCCACTGACAAAGCCATCAATAGAAACAACTTCTTCATACGCGTGATCCCTAACCTCTCCGTCACGATTTGCAACTGCAATTTGACTCGACCTACCCGGAGCTCGGTCCGGCAGCCTAGCCCAGGTACTCTGCCCAGGAACTCGTCGTTTCCCAGACCCGGATCTTGTATAGTCTGACCTCGGGGCGCACTGGGTATTCCGGATCGGGTTGCTCAACAAAACGCTGGAGCGCCGCAGTGGTGTGCTCGTAAATCGTCCGGGCCATCACTTCCGTCGTCGGATCCTCCCCTTCAAATCCAATAATCCGGTCCCCATAGGTTTGCTGGAAAAAAGCATACTGGGGGTCCTCGGTATTCATGCACAACGCATGGTCGTATTCATCGAGAAAATCGCCGATCATCCGCCCGATCAGCTTAAAATCGAAAATCATTTCCCGGTTATCCAAGCTATCCGCCTCAAAAACCAGCTCCACCTTGCGGGTGTGCCCGTGAGGGAATCGGCATTTATCCGGGTGCTTCGAGAGCAGGTGGCCGTTCTCCACCTCGATCATTTTACAAATTCGGTAAGGCATATCTCGCTATGGGGTGTCTTTCGCGAGATCCTACACGCATCCACTCTGATTGCAACCTATTGCAAGAACATGAGCAAGCGATGCAAGTCATCGGATTGACAATCCAACATGAAAAAAGCCGATCATTACCAAAACCGCAGACCAAAACCGCAGACCGATGCCCCACGGCCAGACGTCCCCTTTATTTCGCCCGTCGGAGGATCAGGATCAGAGCGCCGAGGCCAAGAAGGGCTGAAGATGAAGGTTCAGGGATGGCCGCAGCTTGAATTTCAGCAGCAGTGAGAACCGTATCAAAATACTTAACTTCATCCATATGACCATCAAAGTTTTCCGTTCCCCCAGCCCGGCCACCGAATTTCGTATCCGCCCCGGTTTCTTCTTTATAGCCACTGACGGTTGCCGTTCCCTGAGACACACCGTTCACAAAATATTCGACACTCCCATTGTTGTAGGTCATGGCCACATACTGCCAGGTATTGGTAAGCAGATCCGTGGATGAACGGGTTCCGTCCAACACACCGAAGGCCGTAAACCTAAGTTTGCTGGAATTGATCGCAAATTTCCATCCGTTGCTGCCGGTTCCTGCAGCGGCAATCACATGCGTTCCGGTGATGACGTCCGGGTTGATCCATGCGGCCACCGTCATCTGCCCAACTCCGTTTCCGCTTGACTCGTTAATCAGGTTATTGATCACCGACGGATTACCAGTAATCGCGTAGTTGCCAGCGCTTGGATTATTGAGCTCGGCCGCAGTGCCAAAGCTCGCAGCCGTGCCAGCGGAAACAACGATAGGACCATAGGTTCCGGCCGTCACACTAGATTCACCTAGAATCGGAACTCCCGCTCGAGTTGCGGTGCCCGCATTCGCTACGGCATCCTCAACGGTGTTGCTTCCAACAGCCTCATCCAATTTATAATGTGCAATAAGTGCCCCATGTGCCACAAGTCCCAAGCCCAAGGAGAACATCATAGCCAACGCGCTTGTTTTAGTTTTCATCATTTTTCTAATATCGTTTGACGTTTTGACTGACGAGACCACATCCTTACGCAGTTCATAATCGATGTCAATCTAGATAAAAAACTTCGTATTCCCACTCTACGCACAGATCCATAACTCACTCAAAATTAATCAATTAAACCCAAGATCTCACAAACACACAGTCCTAACTGCTGTCATTTTTTCCGGCGGCGACAAACCAGCCCAGCCCCGGCCCCGGCCACTACGAGCAAAAAGAGCGGGCCGGGCGGCTCCAGACAGCGACCGAGTCCAAGGCCCTCCCCCGAGATCAAGATCAACCTACCTAGACTCAATATGACGGCCTCATACGCAACACACGGTTTCAAATCTCATAGATATACCCCGCGTCATCAGATGCTTGCCCCTTGGTCTTACTGAACCAAAAGGATCATACCATTGGAACTCACGCCTTTCGTGGTGCGCACCTCCGCTCGCAAACGGATGGTATTATTGACCTGCATCCCGGCTGGCAGCGCAACGTCATACTTGTTGTTGCGGTGAAAATCGCCAGCCTCTCCCGGATGACGGTCGAGCGCAACTTGCTGGCCATCCGCAATGAGGGCCACTGAACGAATATCCAGTCGGTGATGGCCACCCGTAAAAACAAACCTGACACCCTTCATACGTTTTAACTGTTCCGTTGTAACGGGCAGGTCCAACGTGACCCATGTATCTTTTTTTAGATCATTGGGGGCCCAATAGGCAACCGCATCAAGTTTGGAGGCCTTGGTCCGAGGGACCTTTTGTTTCATGGCTCGCTCAACCAGTTCCGCAGCTTGAACGGCGGGATTGGCATAGACGGCCACTTTGCTCACCCCCGGGTTCTGTAGCCATGTGGCTTCCCAAGCACGACGGTCAAATGGTTCTCCTTGTATCCGTGATGCGATCACCTTCTGTATCCTAGGTACGTAAAAATCCCGGATTAATCCCGACCACATCCGGCAAGCATAGTCGTTTACAGGTGGCCCCCAGGTCGTAATGATTTGCTTCGCATTAGTCTCATAAAAATCACTCTGCCGATCTGATGTGCTGTGCGCTCGCGCTAAATCAATCCAGCGGTCCAGACGGTGAAGTGAGTGCGATTGCAGTAACCGGTCCGCATCCAACAACAGTTCAACACCTCGCTTCGCTGCCCGATCCGCCACAGCCATATCACCTAACGAAACCGAATGAGCAATGGCTGCAAAATAATCTTCCGCATGCAAACTTAACACAATCGCCGACATCTCTACCGCGTCGTCCCTGTAATTCGCATTCTCAGCATGCTGATCCGCCACGGAGAGGAAGGTTTGCACAGCCCGGAAAAATTTGGGGTCACGGTAAACATTGCCTCGACCTAACTTCATTTTTTGCCACCCAAACGCGGGATGAGGTGTAAACCATGAATAAACGCTTTGGTGAAGTTGCTGCCACGCCTGAGCCAATGCTGGATCATCTGACTGATAGCGATTTTTGGCGTAATCTTTCAACCATGGCCCAAGCTCCACGGCCTGCTTTGACCAAGCGGTGTCACTCATCAACTCATAAAGTACCTCGTTATTTTCCAAACCTTCCCCCGAAATGGTAAAGCCGACCAAGTTCCCTTTTCCAGAATGCTGCAATGTTTTGGCCACCTGACTGGCATAAAAGTTCATTTTTCCGCAATAGGGAGTTTTCCCTCCCATGTTAGGAACATAACCCATGACCCAGCTTCTGCCATGGAAGCCTGAAAAATCATCCCAGTTCGGGTTATAATCATTAGCATAATCAAGAACCAGTAATCGGTCATTTGGCACCGACTCTAGCAAAGCTTTCACCGTATCCTTATTCCAAATATAACGCTGGTAATTAAACATCCACCCCTGAAGCGTCCAAATGGCATCAGGTGCCGCCGCGGTTATCGCCTCATAAGTGCGTTTACCATAATTGGCGAGCATTTCCGTGGCCGGAACTCCCGTCTTCGGCAACTTCATCTCGTTGAACGAATCCACCAGAATATATTTGGCCTCGCCAAACTCATTCTGCCACTCGATCAAGTAGTCCTTGGTAATCGCAGCAAAAACAGGATGATCAGGCAGCATCACCACCGGCCGTTGAGACTCCGGAAAGCCTCCATTCCAGTGGGTAGTGTGTAATTCGATCTCGGGATGAATACGCTTAATTGCAGGGGGAACAAATCCTGCAAACCCTTGCACCACCGGTTCAATACCGATCTCGCGCATGCGCTTCAGAACATGATGCTGAAGCTTGATTTGTGATTGGTGCCAATCCGCGCTCAGCTTACCACCGACTTGACGAATACAGCCCATACGGTGAAACGGCAAATGCGCGGGACCAGTCTGATAGGCTTCGATTTCCTGCCGACTCAATCCCATCTTCAGCCAAACTCTCTCGAGAATCGCTTCAGACGCAATCGGGTTGAGGATCATGTTGTAGCCATGCATCGCCAGCCAATCAAGCTCCTGACTCCATCGTTCCACAGTCCAATACGGAGTTGTATAACCAAAGGTAACAGCATTGTAACAGTGCCGAATTTTAAACGGGGTTTCACCTCGGATTGGTGAACAATCAGGCCACTGGTCAGGGATGTTCAATCTCGCCCCCGCCCAACCGACTGTTCCCATATGATGGGCGCGTAGATAGTCATAGACACCACGGCAAATCGCTACCACGGAGCTGCCCCTGATGCTAAGCAAGTCCGGTGACGACTGATATTCATATTGATCTCTCCCATCGACCTGAGGCAATACACCCAAGCTGATACGTGAAGCTACGTGCTCTCCCATCACGCGGGAGAGCACGCCTTTGGCAGCTTCCGTCACCTTCGCTCTCTGACCTGCAGTAATCTCTGCAGCCTCCGCAATGTCTGCAGCCAATAAAATCGGCATCAATAGAACAGCCGTTAGAATAGAGGTCGTTAAACGAAACATCATCAGTATAAAAGGTCACCTTTTCATCCAATCGCATCAGACCGACGCCATTCTTCTGCGATGCAGCAGCAGACCAGAACAAGAAATGAGCAAAAGCGAAGCCGCACCGGGCTCGGGAACGGGTTGTGTTTGAAATGCCACCTCGTTAATCCCTCCCACATACTCCCCAAAGCTGTCAACATTAGCCTGATTCAATGATATGGAAACTTCTGACACATTGCTTAGATTGTAACTACTTAAATCGATCAAGTCGGCGACATGGCTTGTTTGACTCAAGTCAGGGGTACTTATATTAAATGTTCCGATGGTGCTTAATCCGCTCCCAGTATTCACAGCAACCGTAATAGACGAGGCATGACTATTAGGTCTATTAGCCTGGGTATAACTCCAAAATGCCAAGGTCGTGAGCTGATCTTCAATAGCAGTAGTAAAACTATAGGTGACAGTCACATCCAATACATCGGGTGCTCCTGCGTTCTGGGTTAAATACTGGATATCTCTATTATATCCTCTCTCATGTGTGACAGTGCTCAGGTTAGCATCCGTCAAGGTAGCTGAAAGCCCGGACCCATCAATAGTATGGTCAATACCCGTGTTGCTTGCGGGATTTGAATGTGCTCCTGCAAGGCTTACAGCATCAGGTATAACAATTGCGGCTGATAAACTCGCGGACATTGCCGACAAGGCACATAGGGTAACATTTACTCTTTTCATAATTTTTTGTTGTTTTGTATTTAGCTCAGCAAATACTTCATCGCATTGAGCCAAAATCTGGCATAGTCGTCCCAATAGACAAAATTGCAGCCCCAATGAGGCGCAGGATCTGAAGTGTAGGCCAGACTCCGGCCAGCTCCAAATGTTCCAACTGCAAGCATAGGATCTGAAGAGCCCTCCCAGCACGCCAGTACTTGGCACTCTTCCTTGGGCAAAACGCGATTGTATCCAAGAATAGGAGGAGTGTGATGAATATCAATCCCATTGAAAATCATATGCTCGGGCTTCTTAACCAAACCTCTAAACCCTTCTGTGCTTTCCACCAAGTCTTCTACCGATAGGCACTCCACTGGCAAGATCTCAGCCAATCTCGACCTTCCCCACCCCCCTTTGCCCATTTCTCCATTGAAACTCAACCAACCACCTAAAAACATCATGTGTGTTCCCGCATGCATGGCCTCCACCGTCAGACGCACACGATCAGGGAAGGTCAAGGGCTCACCACCGAACTGGGAGCGATCAAAAAAGCTAGGAGCCAGTTGGAAGTTCTTCAACTCCACATCCGAAAAAATAATCGTATCATAAGACTCGAGGATTTGCTCCCATTCACCTGGAGCCATACGATAAAAGTCCCAGGTCGGCACACTGGTCACTTCATACTCGCCGGACGACTCAAGAGCGGCCTGCAGATATTTACCATAATTAAACATCTCCACCCCCTTCATCGCATTATTGAATGGCGTTTCCGCAAAATAAGGCCCAAGCATTACCGCCCAGTCACCAATGTAATATATTTTCTTCTTTGTCATCAAATCATTCACCTCAAACCTGCCCATTCATCAAGCAAGCGCAAGAATGATACCCCCTGCCCGGACAACGGGCTATACGTGAGATGTCTCAATTCCTCGAAAAGATGTCGCAAAAAAAACCTAACCAAATTACAAGTTTACAAATCGACTCTGGGCAAACTGATTGCGTAACATCGTTGGTGAGCAACCAAATACAAGATCGCAATCGCGAGAAAGGTCCTGAACCCGGCGGTAGCCTGTCTGGTAGGCTATCTCAGATACACTCAGGTTACTGGACACCAGTAACCCACGGACATGACTCATGCGAATCGCTCTAAGCCGCCTACCGGGAGGCAGCCCCGTAGCCTGTCGACACACCTGGGACAGTTGCTTACCCGTCACATGATAACGCTTGCTCAATTCACAAAGTTTGGGTAGTGGAGCATCGACAGCCCGACTGTAATCGCGCTCAATCTGCCACCACAGCGAAACGTCCCCCGTGAATGCCTGCGATTGCTTAGTTGACGGGTAGGCCTGAGCTATCAGTTCAAGCACACGTGCCCCGATCCGAGCCTGATTAGCAATATTATCCAAGCTGAGAGTGTTCCAGTCGTGAAGAAGGCTATCTGCAAGATCCAGTGCGGCAGGCACGACATCGACAACACGTTGATCAGGCAACACTGCAGGAAGCTCTGGGCATTCGAAATTGACGGTAATAAACGACCAAGGGCCCTGGGTCACCTGCCCCCTGACCAAGACATTGGCGGGATACCAAACAGCCTGCCCTACTGACAACACCTGTCGCACCCCCCCGACCTCCTGTTCGACTTCCCCCTCTGTGATGAAGTGGATCAAGTGACCAGATAATGAGGATGACCGAAAACGCAGTGCTTCTGTGCGAACGATTTTCGCAACAAAATAAACACGCGGTATAGAAGGAATATCCAACGATCGGGTCTGACGATAATCACCACTCATAAGTTCTCCGAGGTAGATACGGGTTTAACCTTCCATCATTCTCTCAAATGTCACAATGGTATTACCCAGCATGCAACAAAATCCTCTCATCAAATTGTAACTGCGACATGGATAGCCAAGCGGCCTCCCACGCTCGGTCTGCATCAGAAGTATGATAGCAACACATTTGATTTTTCTCCGATTTACCTTACTTCATGCAGTTCAAAATCGCAGTAATTCAAGATCTCAGGATGACTTGATTTCCAAAGATGGTGATTGCCATTGCCGAGGATTCACACTACCGCGTGCCCTTCCCAACGGCGTTCCGCGCGCCGCCAACAGCTTTCCTAACTCACTATGTTTCATCTCTTCAGCAAAAAAAATGGCAACCTCAAGGACGACTCCCTGTCGGGTTTAACCGTCGCCTTGGCCCTGGTTCCCGAAGCGATTGCCTTCTCCTTCATTGCCGGAGTCGACCCTCTGGTCGGCCTTTGGGCCGCGGTGTTCATGGGCTTTATTACCTCCGCCCTGGGTGGCCGCCCGGGAATGATTTCCGGAGCGACTGGTGCCATCGCCGTTGTGGCGGGATCCGCGGTCAAGTTTGGTAACGATCTGGGTGACGATCTCGGCATTCAGTATCTCTTTGCCGTCATCATCGTTGCAGGAGTGATCCAAATCCTCTTCGGAATATTAAAACTTGCGCGATTCATCCGCCTGGTTCCCCATCCGGTGATGATCGGCTTTGTCAACGGTCTGGCAATTGTGATCGCCGAAGGCCAATTCGGATTTTTTAAAGCCAGCGGTGAATGGCTCTCCGGCCAACCACTCTACCTGATGGTCGGACTGGTTATCCTGACCATGCTGATCATTCAGTTTTTTCCAAAACTCACCAAAGCCGTTCCATCCACGCTGGTGGCCATCATTGTCGTTGGCTTGATCAGCGCCTTTGGAATGGACGCCCGCACCATTGCGGATGTCCTCAAAGACGGCGGAGGCACCGGGTCTCTCAGCGGGGACTTCCCTCCCTTTGCTTTCCCAAGCGATGTCAATTGGGGCGCCCACTGGCAGTTTATTCTCAAAACCGGATTTGTGGTCGCCATGGTCGGCATCATTGAATCCCTGATGACCCTGCAGCTGATCGATGAAATCACCGAAACCCGGGGACAAGGCAACCGTGAAAGTATTGCTCAGGGAACCGCCAATATCCTCTCCGGACTCTTCCACGGCATGGGAGGTTGCGCCATGATCGGACAGTCGCTGATCAACATCAAATCCGGTGGACGCGGCCGAACCTCCGGTGTAGTGGCAGCTGTCGCCCTGGCCCTCTTCATCATGGTCGGAGGCCCGCTGATCGTACAAATCCCCATCGCAGCCTTGGTCGGCGTCATGTTTATGGTCGTGATCGGCACCTTCGAATGGTCCACCTTCAAGAGCTTCGGCAAAATTGCTCACACGGAGATGATTGTCATCATCGCCGTCACCCTGGTGACAGCCATCATGCACGACCTCGCCCTGGCCGTCTTTGTCGGCGTGGTTCTCTCCGCCTTGATTTTTGCCTGGGAAAGCTCCAAGCACATCACCGTGACCATGCACAAAGACACCCCGGAGGAGCGGATCTACGGCGTCGAAGGCATGCTCTATTTCGGCTCCGTGCGCGAGTTCTCCGATCGCTTCCAAGCAAAATCCGATGTCCCGAACATCGTCATCGATTTCGAAGACGCCCGCGTTTGTGACCTCTCCGGTCTCGAAGCCATCAACGCCCTCGGGGAACGCTACCGCAATGCGGGGAAAACCCTCAAATTGCGTCACCTCTCGAAAGACTGCCGCCGCATGCTCGACCGCGCTGGCAAACTGGTCGAGATCGAGGTCCTACCTGATGACCCCACTTACTCGGTGGCTCGCCTGCGCAGCGAGGACAGCAAGATCATCAGCGCCTAAACACCGGGTCGATCGGCTTGATAACCAACTTCGCCCCCGGAATGCGAAATTAAACCCCCGTTCTGCCACCCGGTAACGGCGTGTTCATGTTGCCCCGAGCCTGGTTTTAGCCTAAAATCCGGGCATGATCTCGGTGACTTGCCCCAACTGCCAGCAAAGCTTCGACATTGATGCATCACTCGTCGGCCGCCACGGTCGCTGTGACCACTGCCAAACGAAGTTCGAACTCAAGCCGGACCATTCCAGCCCTGAGCCGGTCCGGAACAACGGTGAAATTCAAGAGCCGGAAGCAAGCCAACAATCGAGCCCCCCGGCAAAACCAGGTAAAGCCGTCGGCCTGATCGCGGCCACCATTGCAATCGTAGCCGGAGCCGGAATTTACCTCCAGCAACAGCAGCCTCCCGAAACCAAACAAAGCGATACCGCCCAGAAACCGGCAACAACGCCCGCAAGCGACGCTCTCGATTCGACCAAACCACAGGCCAAATCCGAAGAAGGCCAAGCTACCCCCACTCCAGCAACAGGCGCACTACCCGCACTGGCTGAGACTTTTCCCGTCAAAACCCAATTTGGGGCCATCGACATCCGGGCTTACCTCAAGACCTACCCGAATGTGCACCAGGGCTGGATGCCATCGAAACCCGAGCAAGCGGACGAAGCCAAACAATGGGGGTCGCACCTCGGGCCACTGGGTGTTCGCATCCGCTCGCACGCCCCCCAGATGCAAGGACGCCCTGCCTTTGCCGCCAATGTCCCGCACTGCCTGCGTGCCGAAGACGGAAAACTGGCACTGACGGCAGCTGAAGTGGTCAGCATCGCCCCCGGTTCTCCTGCAGAAAACCACCTACAAGTCGGCGACCTGATCATTGGTATTGAGGGAGAAGACCTCAAATCCGGGAATCAGTACCGCCCCGAGTGGCAGACCATGCACAAAGACGCTCGCGAACTCCAACTGATGCTCGGAGAAAAAATCGACCAAGCCCAAGGGCGCGGCGATATCCGCCTCACCGTCATGCGCTACCCCGAAGACAGCGTACAGGCCTTCGCTCGTAAACTGAAACTCAGCGACGGCCGCATCCTCGTCGATCCCATTGCCGTCAAAGCTGGCGATACCATCCATCTCATTGTCGATCCCGACGGCAATAATGCCCACGATCACCTTGCCTGGCTTAGCCCGCAACTCACCGGAAACGGTCAATCCACGCTCGACCTCACTGATACAGCACAAATCACGCCGGATCAGGCCACCACCGGTTGGGGAGAGGTCTCCCGGAATAAAGATCTAAGCGGTAAGGACCTCGGAGAAAAAGGCCTCGCTGTGCACGCCGCCTCCCACGTCACCTTCACTGTGCCGACCGGCTACACAAGCTTCCAAACGGCAATAAAAGCCACTCACGCCAATAGCGACGTCACCGCCATCATCAAGGTGAATACCAGACAACAAGCACTACCCGTCCGCAGCAAAGAGATCTGGGCTGGAAAAGGAGGGAACCAATCCGTCGGAGCCCAAAGCTTTGATGTCGAAGTCCCCGGAGACGGATACATTTCGCTCGTCAGCGACAAGTTCGATGACAATATCCACGGCGATGGCACCTCCTGGTTCGATGTCACTCTGGAAGGGAGTTACGGCAGCAAGGAGCTGTTAGCGATGCCTAACGAAGGAGCCCACGCCGGCTACGGCCGCCCTCATTTCACCACCGACAAAGCCACGGAACACAAAGGTGTCACCTATCAACAAGCACTCAACCTGCACGCCCACGGCGTCGCCACCTGGCGCCTGCCCAAGGGAACCACCCGGATCAAAGGAAGCTTTGCAGCCCTGAGCCACGGTAAAGTCCAACCCCGGATCGAGTTCACCAACCTCGCCCGCCCACTTTCCGGTATTCACAAAGAGAAACTTGTTGAACTCCGCTTCCCGATCGGAAAAGCCGGGAGCTTCAGTAGCACCTACCCGAAAGATTGCGCCAAATCCGAGCTCACCGTCCGCCGCCACACCGAATGGCTTGCGGCCCAACAGCAACAAGATGGCTCCTGGCCACGGCTCGCCGGTTATACCACCAATGGATGGGACACCTCCTTCTGCGCCCTCGCTCTGATGTCCAGTGGTGACCCCAAATACAATGATCAAATCAAACGCGCCGCTTACCTCATGGCCTACGATAGCGCCCCCAGCGAGTGGACGGCAGAACGTGCCATGCGCGTCATCTTCCTCGCTGAGTATTATCTGAAAACCAAAGACCAAGCCATTCTCGCCGGTCTGCAATCTTCCTACGTCCAGCTGATGGCAACCGCCAAAACCGACTTCATGGCCGGCCACAAAGTCAATGGCTTCGGCTACGGAATCGCCGGCCAGCACTACGGCACCGGACACCTCGCCCTAGGGATCGCCTTGGCATCCCGCACCCCGATCTCCGTCGATAAGGAACTCGTTGACGGCATTCTTCGACACGCAGGTGAAGTCTGTGTCAATGGAACCTACGCCTATGGTCGCGGCCGCCGGCTCGCCCGCGATGACAGCCGCTATCACGGTGGAGGTAATGCCATGGTCGGCCCCGGCATTCTCGGCGCCATGATCGGGGGAGGACATGAAGCCTCCATCCAGGAGGCCCTTGAACGCTGGTCCGCATCTGCCGGTGACGGCGACAACTCCCACGCCACCAGCTCGCTTGCCTTTATCTTCGCCTCGCTCGCCATGGCCTGTGGCGACGAAGATGTCTTTCTCAAGCACATGCAACATTTCCGCTACAAAATGACTCTGGATGACAACTGGGAAGGTGGTATTCTCAAGTCAGCCTTCCCTCTGGACTTCCAAGGTGGAGAAGGAGTCACGGCCACCTGGATTCGTAGTGCCGGAAGCATCCTCGTCTTTAATGCACTGAAAAAGAACCTCGCCATCACAGGCAACCAATCCCACTACGCCAAACAGAGAATCAAAGAACAAGCGGTCAGCGAATGGGGAGGCCAGATCCACTCCTACTACCTGCGAAACTGGTGCCTTGCCAAAGAAGTTCTCGGCCCGAAAGCCCCCACCGAAATTGAAGCCGGCATCGCGGCGATGGAAAAGCTGCCACGCACCACCGCGCTGGTTCCGGAAACAAAAACCATCGTCACACAGCTCGCCCCTGGATTGATCCAAACCATCGCCAAAGACAGATCACTGAGCGAAATCCAGCGTGCCTACGCGATCGAATTACTCTGCGGTCTGGATTTCCGCCTCTTTGCCAGCCTCGACGGAAAAAATCAAAAAATTGACCTCACCATCAACCACCCGCTGCACCAGCTCAATTGGTTGGAGGAAGACAAACAAGCGATCCTATCCAAGCCGGAATTCAATCTCCAAGCATCATTGGAAATCACCGCGGATAACCTGGCAAAACCCCTCACCTTTTCAGCCAGCTCAAAGAAAGGGTTCAATCCGGAAAGCGGTGAACTCAAAACCAGTATGAAGTCTGAGCTTAAAAACCCGGGAACCCCCAAGTTCAAAGGACAAGCCAAGATCTCCTTCCAACTCGGCGACACCACAATCGCCTACACCCGACCACTCTGGTTCAACACCGAGTTCGCCCATTCCAACAACATCAATCTGCGCCGCCTCAACCTGAAACTCAAAGTTGCCCCACGAGCTTACTTTCAGAGCCAGCCATTGATGATTGCAGGCCGAGCCTTCGATTGTATGTATCCAAAAGAACGCATGCTCGAGGTCAAAGGCCCGGAACCGGGGACCGTCAACATCCACGAGGGCGACAGCGTGCTGGTCAACCTCGCCAGCGAAAATTTCATCTGCCCATGGGTGCTTTCCATGACCTTCCCCGAGATGACCCAAGTGCGGGTCGCCAAAGCTAAAAACCACCATGCCAGCCAGGGCTCGGTCGATGGCGACTGGGAAAACCTCTACGACTTCGATGACAACACCGGCGTCGAGATCAAACCAAGTGATGGAAAAACCGTGATCGCATACGACTTTGGTAAAGCCGTCACTCTGAACGGCTTGGACGTCCGCTACCAGCACGGAAACTTTGTTCGAGTCAGCTACCAACGCAACGGCCAGTGGATTCCTCTCGTTTGGGACCGCTATTCACCTCACACCGGCCATAACCCACGTTTCCCCGACACCGAAGCCCAACACTGGAAAGTTGAACTGCAACATGGACGGAATGCCAAACTCAGCACCCTGCGGTTCTATCACAACCCGAACCGGATCCTAAACTCTCCAGCCTATATCCAGAGCCAACAACCTGATAGCTTCCCGCAAGCATCAGCCAATTAACTCATGCTAAACCCCGCCTCCATCTGGCTGGTGACACTCGCGTGCCTGCTGGCCATGACTTCCTGCAATCGTCCCCCAAGCGAGAAGCCAAACAAAGAGAGCAAGCAGGATAACTCGCCACAGGCCGCCCACCCGTCAGAAAAACTCACTAGCCGTCAACTCAAGGAAGTATTTCCGCTCTATCCCTTGGTCGAAGCCAAACGATGGCAGGAGCTACTAAGGCTGGAACAGCTTGTGTCCAATCCGGAGATGGATCAGGCAACTCGTCGTGAGAGCCAAAAGCAAATCGACAAACTTGCGGCTCAGCTGCAACAACTCCACCCCTTCAGCCAAGACGAGGACAGCGTCACCCTTGGTCTCATCACCTACAATCGACACAACGGCTCCATCGAAGTGATGGCCGAGGTCAACGATCCGGCGTCCCATCAACAGAGTCGTGAAGATATCGAGGTCATTCTCTGCACGCCCAAAGGGCGCACCCATGAAAGCCTCTTCATAACGGATGCCCGCCCGCTCCACCTCGAACTCCTACTCCTCCTAACAGGCTACAGCAATGCCAACACGGAGGAAGCGCCCCCAGCCCGCTTCGCCATCCAGGTGTCCCTACCAAACCAAGCCCCCATACCTCTCCACCATTTATTAAGCACCCAAGATCAAAAACAGCTCGCCACCCCCATGCTCTGGGAGTTCACCGGCAGCCCATTTGACGGGCTCTACCGGCCTGACCTGACAGGAGACCTCATCATCAGCTGGCACGCCCACGATGCCGTGCTCGTCAGTGCCAACAAGCCTATTGCCAGCAATCAAACCAGGCTGCAGGCGAAATCACACCCGGCCCTGACTTCTGGCATCAAAGTCAAACTGCTGCTCATTGCTGAAAACGGGCAACCGTAATGCCGCAAAGCACATGAAAGAGAATATGCTCTGATAACGTAATTGCTTCCCGTATGAAAAAACTCGCATCCCTACTCGCGGCCAGCGTTTTGGCCAGCCCTCTACTTTCAGCCGAAGACACTGGCTTCACCAGCATCTTCGACGGCAAAACACTCAATGGCTGGACCCAGAAAAATGGCACCGCCACCTATGAGGTGAAAGATGGAACCATCGTCGGAACCACCAAAAAAGGTAGCCCGAACTCCTTCCTCTGCACCGATAAACTCTACGGCGACTTCGAACTCACCTTCGAGGTCAAAGTCGACAACGAACTGAACTCCGGTGTCCAGATCCGATCCCAAACCAAGGGCGACAAACCCACGGGCCGCGTCAACGGACCCCAGGTGGAAATCGAAGCCACCAACATCAAAAACGGAGGTGAAGGTGGCTACATTTACGGTGAGTCAGCCGGTGGGTGGCGCACTCCGGCCAAGGACCGCAAACCACACAAGCACTTCAAGGATGGCGAGTGGAACAGCTACCGGATCGTCGCCAAAGGACCTCAAATTCAAGTCTGGATCAATGGCCAGCAGGTCAGCGACCTCAACGATGAAAAAATCTTCAAGTCGCACCCAAAGGGTTTCATCGGCCTACAGGTCCATGGTGTCGGCAACCGCGGTCCTTTTACCGTGGCATGGAAAAATATTAAGATCAAAGAGCTGAAGTAAAGATGCTTCCCCTCATCAGGGTGGAGTGGAAGGTTACCCCTTTCACTCCACCCTTTTTTTGTACGCTTCTTTGTATTTCAATGATCAAGGTTTGCCCAAAGCCTATCGCTTATACCAAGTAGTAAAACAGACGGGACGATAGCCGAGAGGAATGAGTTCTTTGGCAAGGCGCGACGAAGGAATGGTGCGGGCACCATGACTAAGGAGAAACAAAGCCAAAGGAGTCATTCATCCGGAACGCTCATGGATCACGCAGTGCTCTTCCAAATACCTCAACAATGATCAATCGTCTCGTCTGTTTTACGGAGTGGTATTACTTCTAAAAAAATCCTGCAACCCCTCTTCCATCATGTGAATCCTGTCAGCGCCGCAGGCTGTTATACCATTCTCCCAGTTAAATTGGCAGAATGGTTTGAGTTTAATATGATGAGTCAGTCAGCAAGCTGAACGGCAAGGGGGCACTGAATCTTTTAGATTTTACCGTTGTTGCGCGTCGGTTGCATAGCCCGCTATGCGCCTTCCTTGCGCCTAGTTAAAATCGAAAACCTTCAGTGCCATTCAGC
>NZ_JACBAZ010000013.1 GCF_013391475.1 Oceaniferula marina
CCACTACAATTACGGTTTGGGGCGCTTGACCACGATGGTAACTGCACCACAAAAGCATGAAGCTCTGATAGATGAATTCTTCAGGTGGCTAAAAAGCGACGAGCTTATTCAAGCTACCTGAATTTTTGTCGTGTAATGTGGTCTCGGTTGTTTTTCTGACTGACAAAAAAAACCGCCTACCCGGACAGGGTAGGCGGTAAGCTGACCACGGACAATCAGCCCGGGCAAATTATTGCTCAGGAAGGATCTGAGGTTTTGGTTGCCATCGGCAATTGCTGCCGGATGTTGGCAATGAACTCGTGCATGTGCGTGGCACTCACCAGATTATCATCCAGCGTCACCAGACCCTGATTCTCCAATTGTGCCAGTACTTCGTCGCGTTTTGCTGCCGTGTTAAAGCCCACGGACCGCTGCACATCGCGCCGGGAAACTGAGCCCCCATCTTCTCGCAATACTTTCAGAACCTTGCGTGCAGTCCTCAGAGAGCAGGATAGCTCGATACCATGTCCATGCCAGGCAAGGAACGCCAGACTCAGTGCCGTATTCCTCAGAACGGTGGTAAACAGGTTACGGGCCAGTGCCCGGGTATCGGGTGTAGACTCGCCGTTGGCTGGTCCTGAATACAAGACCAATGTCTCGCACGCAATTTGTAGTTGATGAACGGTTTCAAGAATGCAGAACCTGTAGTTTTGAGGTAAACGTGACAGGCGTTGAAATATCCAGTCACCATAATACGAACACCACTTGTCTTGAGGAACTAATGGAGCACTACAGGGTAACATGTTTGCAGTTGTGTCCAGTTTTAGTGCGAAGTAGCTCAATGCCGGATAGTTCGGAATATTGATGGGTTTGCTGGTTGTGTGGGGTAGAAAGAAGAGGGGGATGCCGAGTTCGAGAACGGCATCAACAAGCTCATGGTCGCACCGCTCGGCTTCCAGGGCCCCGTTTAGCGTCAGTGACTTTACCAGAAGATCAAGCTCAGTGCTTATGCCAGCTGGGCTCTTTAGTTTTTGAGGTTCATTGTGCAGGTCATGACGGAATGTTTCCCAGTCCGATTCCCCATTGAGTTTCAGGACAATGGAGTTCTTTTTGTCTGTGATAAGTCCCAGCTGGGGATGCCAAGCACGGGCGTAATCAGATACATTGCCCTGTCCAAAACCAACGACCCTCTCTTTATTGTAGATCTCAGGCCAGCAGGATTTGCAATGGGCCGAAGCCGGGTTTGCCCGGATCTGTTGCTCTGTGAGTGCTGCTTTGAGCATGGCATCCGGAGCTCGTTTCATTGCTTCGGTGTTCTGCTGTTCCTCGACTTTGCCTTCGTTGCAGAGTTTACGGACAGCTTTGAGGATGTGATCTTGTCCTTGCTCATTACTGGCATTGACCAGAATGATCGACGGGGTTTGTCGCATTACTCCACGAGATGCTAATTGCCAGAATGAAAGAGTGAGTGATGAGAGCATGGCTTCCCGGGTTTCAGGATCGTCGGAGCATTTGTCCATGAACTCGGTCAGTACCTTGTATACGGGTTCGGTAATCTGTTCGTGGACTGAGGGGGGGTGTGTCGTAGTCATATTTCTAAGGTCAGTGGTTGGGTTGTTGAGTTAGTTAGGGACCATTCCCCATCGATATCGGTGACCTTGCCTTCCTCCTCAAGCTCATGGAGTAGTTGACGGCATGTCTCTGCTGCAAGTCTGCTAAATCTTCGTGTGAGATCTCTCACCGTATGTGGACCGTCTTTGAGCTTTTGTTGGATTCTTTCTTTTAACTGGTCGTTGCGGGCTTCTCTCGCAGAGTAAGTCATGACGCTCCTGGCGTTCACCATTCTGTGGATAAGGAACCGTGCAAATGCCTCAATGCCAGACAGCGGGTTAGGATTGCCGGCAGCAGGTGTGTAGCGAGAAGTAAGCTCAAGAGCACCGAACACCAAGGTCGCTAGCAGGTTACGTGCATGGCCGCTGATACCGGGAAGTGAGCCTTCGATGCCCTTGAGAAATTCTACCCACCTGTGCTGCGCCGCTTTCATATCCAGCTCGTGGATGACCGGGTATTCTGATTTGTGGTTGAGGCGCTTACCGAATGCCCGGGACAGTGCGCTTTTAAATTTGTCAGCAACATTGCCAAGGGGGGATGCTGTGGGGTCATAGTTCGGTAGCTCGGGACCAGCATTGCCATCAACTAACCAGAGCATGTGTCCGAGCCATGTGGTGTGCTCATCGGCGTTCTTGGCCAGTGTGTGGAGCATGCCATCGGAGTCGGTGATGATCAGGTAGCCTTGCGCGGTTTTACCATTATCACCATCCGCAAGCCTGCCGCTCATGAGTCCAGTGCAGAGGTCTGACATGCGCTCGGTATTGGAAGTGTGATTGAGGCCATGCAGTGCCAGTGGGTGACTCAGGTGGGTTCCTTGAAGTAGGTTCGAGAGTTCGGCCGGGGTAGAGGCACTGACTACAATTTTTGGGCTACTGACAATTTCATCAATCGCAGGGTTTGGTGGGGATAGAGAAACGATTGCCCATTTGTCTACGATCGATGACATACCTCCATGCTCCTCCTTCAGCATAGATAACAGCATGTTTTCGGATTGATTGACTATGTTCTTCTCCGCGAACTTGATGAATTTTGGTCGGTCAGCCGTATCTTCACGAGCCTTTGTGGTTTTGACCCGTTCAAGTTGAGCGGTGATGTTGTTTTGGCAGAGTCGTAGTTCGGTGATTACGTCATCGGTAATCAGACTCGAACTCAGGGAACCGGATATAAGCAGGGAGTTGCCTGCCTTGATGAGCCTCCCGTCTGGGTTCAAAATACCGCTTCCGGGACGTGAGATGTTGGCGACGGTGAAGAGCATTGTAGCAAGCGTGTTGACACCGGCATTGATGTTGCCTTCGCCTAGTGAATGAATATCAAAGGTGCTGAAAAATGTGTTAAGTTGGTGGTGGTCGTCAGGAGTCATGAGGGGGGTGGATTATTTACTGACAGTTTAAAGGATGTGGAGATTGATGTACAGCGGAAATCACAAATTATTTTTTGAAGATCTGTCTGTGTGGATGTGGTGATTATCAGAGCGGTATAGGAATCATCGGCGGGCGCAGAGATCGGCAGTGAGAAGATGAATTGTAAGTCGATAGCAAGTTTTTGCTATTTGTCTCAGTTCTCCCGGATCTCATGTCTCAACCCTCCCCCTCTATAGAGAGGGGGAGGGGGTGAGTCATGGATCTATCCCCATGATTCAGTGAGTTTTGTAGGTGTAGAGGTGAGGATGTGATCGATCCTTTATGTTACAAGGGGTTTGTCATGACTCAATCACTGCTGAGTAGGCTTGAGCCATGTGAGTCATGGGAGCTAAAACCATGACTCATGACGGTTGAGTCATGGAGAGCCCTCTGAGACGGATTTTTGAGTTCATTTAGCGGGTATATCTATCCGATTGTTACTGCTGCCTCTGTTGTCGGCCACCTCCAGAAACTGCCATTTGTCACCGCACGCAACGCGCTTTTGCTTCCCCACCGACCCGTCAGTGGTTTTGTAGTCATCGGGCTTCTGCATCTTACGGCTAATGAAGTTCCGAGCAGTATCTTTTGTGGTGTTTTTTCCTAACGCATTAGCTTCGACAGCAGCCTTGTGCCAGTCGCTCATTGACGGTTGTCCGCCCATTATTCCATACGGCAGAGCGTGGGTGGGCTGGCCAGCGGGGGTCACTTTGTCGGTGGCGAGTTGCAGCAGGTTGTCGTTGCGCAACAAATCGTGGTCGTTTGATCCTCGTAGCCCTGGACCAGTGCCATCACCCGCTGCTTGACGAGGCTTTGGGCACTGTGGCGGACTTTGCCTGTCTCGCGAGGATCATCCAGAAGCTTGGCTGCCCTGGGAAGAACGTCGAGTCTCCTGTCCACTTCGCGTGGCAACAGCAGGCCTCCATCAGAACTAATGTCGCCGCCGTCGAAACGGGCTTCAACTTTACGGCTTTGACTGCTTGTAAAAGGCAGTTCTGTCTGATTACATTCTGTTGTTGAGCGATTGGTCATGTTTCAAGTGTTAAGCTACTTAAAACTAATGACTCCCGCGCTGATATGATGGGCTGTTACCTAGCCCGGCAGTGCGAGTGTCTGGCGCACTAGTTACCCACTATCCCGTCGCCACCACATTGAAGGCACTTTTGATTACCAAACCACCCGGAGCCATTGCAGCGACTGCACTTTACGCCGTGCCGTGCTTGGACTGTTGTCATATTGATCTGTGAGCTGACCGAGTGGTTTGAGCCTGTCCAGAGCAAGGTGATCACGATGGCTGGGATCGTTATTTTAAGTATCGTTTTCATAATCTGTATTGGCTGGGTTTCTTTGCTGTCCCATTGCTCTCCCTTATTACCGGGTAGGTTGGCTGGGGATACGTGCACCGTATTGGGCCGCGATCTGGGTAAGCTGATTATAGGTGGAATTGATTCGCTGAATAGCTGCATTTACCTGCGCGGCTGAATAGCCCACCCCCGAGTAGTTGCCTGTGAAACCTCCGTAGAATCCCTCCAGAAAAGTGTTAAGTGTTACGTTGGTGGCGAAGATCCAGGTTGCGGGCTGGGATTTGAGCCGGGGAGGCTTGTCGAAGATAGAGGCCCAACTGCGCAGGGTTAACGATGCTGAACTATTGGTACTGTCCCGGGCTCTGAAGTGTGAAGTGCAGGATTTGTATCCTGCGAGGGTGAGAGGATTACGGGATGTGCTCCGCCAAGGGAAAGGGTGATTGACGGTCAGTAATTGATACTGATACAAAAACACTACCAACAACAATATGTATAGAAGTAAAGCAAACCAATCATCGGAGACAACACGCAACTCTTCTGGTATTAAACTGAGTATGAGCACTCACAACAGCCAACGCAATTTAGAATACCTGCATAAGCTTCGTCTATTTGTGATGATGACTCAGCTACTTTTGATTTGGTTGAAGCTGACTAATATTTTCCCTGAGAGAAGATACCATTTAAAGGTGCTATTCGATAGGCGGTCAGCAATTCTAGCAGGCATTGGTGCTGATGACGTAAATCGTTGGCTGAATGATTGGCACAACCCGAGGAGTTCACGCTATGTCATGCGAGATGACTTTTAACACTGCCTACAAGGTAATAGACTTGGTGACAGAATGTTAAAGCTTTCTAGCAATAAATTATACTCATCTCACACTGGGAAAACCATAGAAGAATCACAGCATGATCAACTACCCGATCATAGACATCCAGTTTGAGGGCGGCGGTATTGGTAATACTGTTGCTGATATATAGATACTGCCCTGAAAATGTGTTTGCGTGGAAATATATAGAGGCTAAATGTAGTAGTAGATGGCAACGGTTTATCATGAAAACAGAGTGTGCCTTGAATGAGTCTCATTACGTCGCTAACGTACGCGGACTGTGAAATTGTAGGAGTAAATGAATGAGCTTGTTCCGCCGCATACGAAATAGATTACGTCGACAAAGTGTTGAGATGCCAACGGAAGATGCTTGTCAATGTTCTGTGGATACAGAGGGTTTTACGATCGATCTCATGTGGGATGATTTTGAACTTCGTACATGGCAATATGATCAGGTGAAGGACACACTGGGCAAGACGGATAAGCGCCTGCTCAATTGGATAGGCTCTATTGATCAGTCGGGTTATACTCGGGAAAAATGTTTATATGAGCTGATTACTGCATATGAACAGGGGGATGAGAACCGGATTCTTTTGCGATTGTCCGATTGGGTGTCTCAGGTTCGAGATATAGCTAGAGACTGGGTCATTGAAAATTTTCATCAGCTTCCATTGGAATCTATTTATTCGAACCAGCGTTTGATCCTTTATTTGTTCCGTAAAGAACGACTTCAGAGTGATCAAGGGGTAGCTGCGATCAGGAGGGACTTGAAAAAACGAATCCGCTTGTTAAAGCATTCACAGTATTTCGAATTTTCCCCTATGTTCAGGCGGTTTCTTTTTTCTCTATCAGGGAACACGGGAGGAAAACTGCGCCGTTGGGTGTTGGATGACCCTGAACCATTTAACCGGCTTCAGTTGCTGAATAATGTAGAGATTCCTTGTCTTACAGATGATGAGCAGGGGCGACTGGCTAGTGATCAATCCATTTTTGTGCGACGTCGCTATTTTTACAGCTTAGTGAGTGCCGGTATTAGACCAACACAAGGGCAGCTCGGTAGTTTGGCGATGGATAGGAACCAAAGTTTGCGCCTGTTCGGGCAATACTATCTCAATAAATTTTATCAAGCTGATGCATACTCGATATATAAGACTCAAGATGGGGAGGTATTTTATTTCATTGCAGACTATGCCCGAAGTGAGGATGCGGATCATTTCATAGAAGGTGTTCGGACTGGATCAAAATTGACCAAGCTTAACTGTCTGAGAGCATTGGCTTCTTGTGCTGAAGAGCGAGTCGGAGAATTGGATATACGATCACTGCTTACGGAGAATCGTAGGCTTAGGGCTGTGATCGTGCCTTTGCTACCTCGAATGATGTCAGTTGATCAGTTTGTTGAGCTGCGCGAGGTGTTTGAAAGTTCTTCGCCATATGGGAAGATTAGTTTTCTCCGAATTCTTGAAAAACAGTCGTTCTGGGCGTTTGTTGACGTGGGGCTGACAGAACTGCTGAATGATAAGTCGGAAGTTGTCAGAAATTTCATTGTGCAGAGTGTTTTAGGAAAGTCTGCTATCTATGAGTCGCTGTCAGCTAGCAGGAGACAGAGCATTCAACAAAAAATCCAAGCTCTGCGACACGAGGATTCCAACAATAATACTCGGTTAATGGATCTTATTGAGTTCTCCATGGAGGGGGAGTGAGCAATACATGATTGGTAGTTGCGGAGTTGCCAATGGAGATTGAATTGAGATAGCTATGGACGAGTCAGTTACTCTTCAGCGCGAAACACTCTATATAGAAATGTGGGGTGAACTGGTAACCGATCCGGCTGTTGCATATGGGATTTACGTCTTGTGGAAGTACTGGGAGGCATGCCGTTGGATTACAATCCCGGCACTCCGGACATGGCATTTTGCAATGTTTCATCACCGAGGTGTGTATAAAGGCTGTGGACGTCTTGTGATTTGTGTCCAATAATCTCCATGCGGATTTCCGGGGATACATTGGAGTCAGCAAGCCAACTGGTAAGTGTGTGGCGCAGGCTGTGGAAGCTGCGCTCATAACTGGAGCGTCCACCTGTTGTTGAGGCTTTGCCTCTGCTGACGTTGGCTTTATCCATAATTTCTGTGAATTGTATGGAGAGACCGTTTCGCCCTGGTCCTGATTGAACTGCAAGTTCCGGAAAAACTGGAGCGGTGTTGTCTATGGGGGTAGGTCTGCTACTAAGGAAGGATGCTAGGGATGGATGAAGGGGGATGCGAACGATTGTCCTTTTGCGTTTTGTCTTGCTAGGCATGGTCACAATCTCACCTTTTTTGAGGTTGACGGCATCCCATGGCAATTGTGCGCAGTCGGTGAGACGTAAGCCAGTGAAAGCTCCCATGAGAATCAAACCTCGCCAGTCATCTGAGGGGGCATGATTAATGAGAGATTTGACTTCTTGAAGAGTAAATGGTTTGCGTGTGATACTGTCCTCTTGGGGTAGGGCTTTTAGTGCAGCGACAGGGTTGAAGTTGGTAATCCCTTGTTTCATGGCTTCGATGTAGATGGATGAAACCGTTTTCATTTTCTGTGTAGCCGTATTTACACTCGCTTTTCGCTTACCTCCGGCCCCGTCCAGAAACCATTGTCTTAGTTTTCGCATGTCTGCTGTGGTGAGGCTTTGAAGTGTATTATCAGCGCGTGGACCAAGCCATTTGAGAAACTGTTTTGTGTATGTGTTATAGGCCCGTACGGTGGCTATAGATACACCTTCTTGTCTGGCTAGCCATTCACTCACCCATTCTTTGATGGTGTAGGTCTGCAGGTCTTCACCAGTAGCAATTTTGATGATTTCTGCGATATATGCACTACCTTTTGTTGAGTTGAGTATGCCTCTTTCAGCATCTTCCGTTGCTCGGGTAATGACAGAGAGGATTCGGCGGCTTTTTTCTTCTCCTGCACCAGCTTCAGCTTGAGCCGTTTTTTCCATGGCGACAGCCACATGCATAGCTTCCCTCCGGCTCGTCTTGCGAGTGGTCCGTGAGATAAGTTTGTTTTCTCCGTCTTCCTGAAGCACTCGGAAGGCGGCGTGCCAGTAGCGGGATCCCTTCTTTTTACTTAGCGTTGGCATGATAGGGCTGGTAACATACTGGTAACAAAATGCAACGTTTATGTTGTTTATAGTGCCCGCAATCCTTGTAGTTACGTTCTATATTGTTCATTTTGTTCAAGGGATGGCTTCGCGGGTTCGATTCCCGCTCCCGCCTCCATTGTTTTTTAATTCAGACTGCACCTACAAGGGGTGCTTTTTTTGTGCCCGGTGAGAGCAGCCTGGAATGGTGGCGGCAGCTGGATGAGAACCTCCGGAGCGAGCACAGCGAGCGGAGACCCACGGGTTCGAGCGCACCATGCCCGCGCATCGCGGGTTTCCCACCTACCGGAAATCCGGAGGAGGATTTCCGCAGATCCGCACAGCCCGAGCGGAGCGGAGGCTGCCGTGATGCTGGCATCCGCCAAGCTAAAGCACATCTCTGGATAGATAGAGAGGCAATGCTGCTGGTGAAAAAATCGTTTTCAAGAACGACCGGAAAGATCCAAATTCCTGCTAAGTGTGCGTGTGCAGGAAAATCCAGCTAGTCGGGCTGCTTCACGAATGGTGAGTTCTGGATTTTCTTTCAACAGACGTGCTGCAATCAGGGTGCGCTCCTCTCGTAAGTAATCAGCAGGTGTATTTCCCAGTTCTTGACGAAACAGGTTATAGAGTGTGCGGTGTGATATGCCTGCAGCATCAGCGGCCTGTTCGAGAGATATCGGCTGGCGGATGTTGGTCTTTATAAAATGAATGACCTGCTTGAGACGAGGGTCGTGAACGACAGTGGCATCGCTGCTTTCCCGTGCTACCAATTCTCCTACGGGGATATTGCTGCTGGTTGCAATGCTGGATCGCTTGATCATAAGCTGGTTGAGCAAGGCCGCGGCTTGGTTGGATACTTCTTCGCTTCTGAGGTTGATACTAGTGATCGGGGTTTGTGCACACTCGCAAACGGCACGGTCGTTTCCAAGGCCTATGACGGCAAAGTCATCCGGTATTTTTTTGCCGGATTCTAATGCAATCTCAATCAGATCGGATGCTGTTAGGTCGTCGAGTGCGAGAATCCCGGTTTGCGGCGGGAGTTGATCCAGTTGTTTAGTGAGATAGGGTTGTTGCGTGGACCATGATGGGTTGGCGGCATTTGTCCTTTTACTTTTTAATGGATGAAAGCTGAATCCGGCTTGTTGGATCGTGTCTTTGAATCCGGCTTGGCGTAAGTCGGAGACGGCCCCCTTGCTGGGAGAGTAATAGGAGAAGTTTTTATATCCGCGGCTGATCAAGTGCTTTGCAGCCAAGCTGCCTGCGGCGTAGTTGTCCGGACTGACAACTGGTATGTTCAGACCTTTTGGAAGATTAGAATTTAAGGCAACCACCGGACAGTGTTTTGAATATTTCATCACAAAGTCATCGAGTTTGGGTCGTATGCCTTTTGAATAGATAATTCCATCGCCGTCCCAGCGTTCGGGAACGGATCCTGTGTAATAAGCTCGGAGTTCGAGGTGCCAGTTATATTCGAGAGCTTTTGAGGTGATCGCATCAAAACATTCCGGGTCGTTCCATCCCAGGATGATCATGACATTGAATTTTTTATGTGCGAGCATACAAGGAATACTTGCAGGGGTGCAGAAATTGTCAACCCGTTGTAAGAAACGGCGTATGCGGGGTTGGGCTTATTGTTGACTATTGCTGTTCCTTAGTCCGTCATCAACCTGATCTTGCGTTGGTGTGATCAGGTTTTTCTTTTTCTCGGTTTTTCTTTTTCAAAGTCGACCACTCTTTGCAAAGCATCGAGGTGCCCCTTAAGGCATTCTATTATTTTTCTCTTTTCGGGGGCGTTCTTCTGCTTGCAGCTTTCATGATGGCTGCGGTGTCATCGGGTACTTCGTATAGTTTACGCATCTCATCCAGTTTCATATGGAGATGTTTGCGGGTAGCTGAAAACTCAGGATTCTCATATTCATTTTTCAATTCTTCTGCATCATTTTCTAAATCGTAGAGCTCCCAATGTTCGCGCGTTTTGTCAAAGAATCGAATGAGCTTATACCGGTCTGTTCGTACACCGTAATGGGAGGGGAGGCTCCATTTCTTGCCGTAGTATTGGTAATAGAGAGCATCGCGCCATTTTGATGTTGCTTGCTCCCCCTTAAGCAGTGGCAGCAGCGAGCGGCCCTGCATATAATCAGGAGTATCTACACCAGCTATATCCAGAAAGGTCTGCGCAAAATCAAGATTCTGTGTGAGGTGTGTGTCCACAGAGCCTGGTTTGACTACTCCTGGCCATCTTACGATCAAGGGCATACGCATAGAGGTTTCATACATATAGCGTTTATCATACCACCCGTAGTCTCCCACAAAGAATCCTTGATCAGACGAATAAATGACAATCGTATTCTTGTTCAATCCGCTACGGTCAAGATAGTCCAGCAGGCGTCCTATGGAATCGTCCAGTGATGATACCGTAAGATAATAATTGCGCGCCAGCCTTTGAAAACGCCAGCGAATGTCTTCTTTTTTGCTCAATGTTTTTGTTTTACGCTTCTTGAAATAGGCTTGATTTTCTTCATCGTAGATGGATTTCCATTGCTTTATTTCAGCTTGATTTAATCCGCCAGGTGGTTTGATCATCAGGTGGCCCTTGTCCCATGTTTTGCTCAGGGTGTGCGCAGACACTTTGGATGGAGATCCCTTGCCTCTGCCCTCAAACGTTTCCCACATGGTAGCCGGCTCTGGGATAAGCAAATCCTTATAGGCATTACCATACTTATCCATGTTCGGTAGCCAGTCTCCGTGCGGTGCTTTATGATGAGAAAAGAGAATGAATGGTTTTGATTTATCACGTCTTTCCAGCCAATCGATACTCAGATCCGTTATGACATCTGAGGCATAGCCCTGTGGCGTGTAATCTTTGCGTCCGCCACTACGTTTCATGTGTGGATTGTAGTAGGTTCCTTGTCCCGCACTTGCGGTCATGATTTCCCATTCATCGAAGCCCGTGGGAGGACTGATTAGGTGCCATTTACCAAAAAGTGCTGTTTGATAGCCTCCTTTCTGCATCAATTCCTGAACATTGCCTCGGGCTGGATCGAACACATAATGTGGAGCTAGCTGCAAGACTCCATTCTTGTGACTGTGCTGTCCACTTAGAACCGTCGCCCGACTTGGTGTGCAAATCGAATTTGCGCAGAATGTCCGATCAAAGCGCATGCCCTCTTTTGCCAGACGGTCGATGTGAGGTGTTTTCCATCGACCTTCCCCGTAGGCGCCAATGGCGCCAATGGCGTGGTCATCCGAGAAGATAAAAATGATGTTAGGTTTTTTTGTTGCAGCGCCTATGGCCCCAAGCTGTAGGGATATAGCCATGATGACTATGAGAGTGGCCACACTTCTCAATGATTTTTGATATAACTTTTTTTTCATCTGTCCGGTTTGTTTTTATGTACGGGTAGGCTAGGCTTACTTGTCAGTGTTGCAGGAATTGTCAGGGTTGCAAGAATTGTCATGCTGTTGCAAGGAATGCTTGTGTGCAAGAGCTTGGATTGTTTTAGGGTTTTAGACATGCATAGGCTACAAACGGGCACCATCCTGACCCTTATTATAGGCGCCTTATTGTGGGTGGTTGCGTCTGCCCCTCTGTATGGATCTGAAGTGTTAGACGTTGTCGGGAAGTATGAATCCGTATGGACCAGTCCGCCGACAAGGACCCCGGCGAACTTCGCGGTCGATGGCCCTTTGCTGGGCAATGGCGATATGCTCGCGGCGATCTCGGGGCCGCCCCAGGCAGTGGTTTTTCACCTCGGCAAGAACGACTTTTGGCGACTGCAACAGGGAAATGGAAACGCCGCGCCCCAACCGGTCGGCACGTTCACGCTGAGCACAGCCGATCTTGTGGGTGCCTCTTACCAGGTGAACCAGTCACTGGTTGATGCCACTACGCGCCTGAACTTTGACCGCGGTGACGGAGTGCTGCGGATGGAAAGCCGAGTCCTGGCACAGGAGAATCTACTGTTGATCGGACTCACTGCCGAGCAACGCTCATTCGAAGTGGTGTGCGGTTTGACCGCCCACAGTGGTCGCGGATCGGTTTCCGCCAGTGGAGATTCAGGCGGCGTGTTGTGGATTGAACGCGCCTTTGGGGCTGATGTGGTGGATATCCCGACCAAGGTGGCCTGCGCCATGACAACTCTCGGCGGTAGCACCTCGGGCCAGGTTGCCCTAACCATCGCCGCTGGCGAAACTGTCTGGGTCGCGGTGTCCATGGACAGTCTGTTCAAGAGCACCACCCCGCGGGATGACGTCATCGTCCGCTGTGCGGGTTTGCTTGAATCCGACATCCCGGGGCTCATCGCCGCACATGCCGCATGGTGGGCCGGATACTGGGACAAGGCCTGGATCGAGATCGGCGATCCGGAAATTGAGCTTGCCTATTACCGGAGCTACTACGGGATGGGCAGTTGCTCGCGCGACCCGGAGTTTCCGCCGGCCATCTTCGGCTGGACCACCACCAACAACCCGAGGTGGAACGGTGATTACCACACCAACTATAACTTTCAGACGCCTTTCTACGCGCTGGCCTCGGGCAATCGCCTTGAACAGCTTACGCCTCACGATGCCCCTGTGTTCGATTTTATGAGTCGAGCCCAAGGGTATGCGACCGACATTTTCGGCTCTGGCACGGATCCCTGGGGCGTCATCTTCGGAGTGGGCATCGGCCCCAAGGGCATTGACACCACCTACAACCATGGCTCCTTTTCGTTTCCGAACAAAGAGCAGGGTGTGCTGACCTTCGGTCAGCGTTCCGACGCAGCCCTCTGCTTAGTGAACATGGCCGACCGTTGGCGCCGCAGCTACGATCCAGCCTATGGTGAGAAAGTCTATCCCTTTGCCAAAGAGGTTGCCGCCTTCTGGGAAAACTACCTCGTTTGGGACGCCGCCAACTCGCGCTATGTCATCAACAACGACTCGGTCCACGAGGGCAGCGGAGCGGATTTCAACTCGATCCTGAGCCTCGGCCTGATCCGTAACACCTTCGATTTCGTTCTCGACCTCAGCAACGAGCTCGACCGCGACGCCGACAAGCGGGCTGCCTGGCAGGATATCCTCGAAAAGATTTCGGGCTACACCACCCATTTCAAAAAAGCCCCCGACGGGAGTTCCTTGGAAGTCTTCCGCTACAGCGAGGTAGGTACCAGTTGGTGGAGTAGTAACACGCTTGGTATCAAACCCATCTTCCCCGCCGGGTCGATCAACTATGAAAGTGATCCGAATCTTGTCCAGTACGCGCGCAATACCATCGAGGTGATGCAGCGTTGGAATGATTCCAACGGCAGCAACAGTTTTTTTCCCGCCGCAGTGCAGATTGGCTACGAGCCGCGCGTCATCCTCAATCAACTCGGCACTTACGTGCGTAACATGTACCCGAACGGGTTTTTGGTGAACAACCCGCACGGGATCGAAAACTTCTCCACTGTGCCGAGCACCATTAATGAGATGCTTTGCATGAGCCGCGTGGCGGTTGGCTATAGCGGCCCTACGGGACCGTTCCCCGCAAGGGATGAGTCGATCCTCCGCCTCTTCCCGGTCTGGCCGCGCGAGCGCGATGCCCGTTTCACCCGGCTGCGCGCCTGGGGAGGATTTCTCGTTTCTTCCTCGCTGTGGGCTGGCGAGGTACAGTTCGTTGAGTTGACCAGCGAACAGGGGCGTGATTGCATCATCCGCAACCCGTGGCCTGGACAAGCCGCGCGCCTTTACCGGAACGGCGAAACGGCGGAAGTCGTAAGCGGCGCCACCTTTAGCTTTGCGACCTCACCCGATGAGACGATCCGCCTCTTTCCGGGTGAGCATGCACTCTCCGAAGAGGCGCAGAACCGGCTCATGCGTTCACCGTCCTCGATTTCCGGAACGCCAGTGGGCGGGCAAAACCTGTCCTTTGAATCCGGTATCACCGGTTGGACCGTCAACGGTGGCACCTCTACCTTCGACGATCTAGCAGCCTGGACATCCTCCCCGCTGCCCGACGGATCGCATGCCCGCGGCATCCGTGCCAATGACCCGGGAGATCCAATCAGCATCAGCCAGGACTTCGGGCCGGCCGCTACAGGCACCTACCTCGTTTCCTTCCACGTCGCTGACCGGATCAATGAGAAGTGGCTCAACTACCGGGTCGAACTGCTCGCAGGTGATCAGGTGTTGTTCGATCGCGATTCGGCCACCGACCCGTCGCTGCGACCACCGAATGGATCAACCAGCCACCTTGGCGCATGGGGCCAGGGGGGAACGGAAGGCAGCTGGCACAAACTCCGGCTTCAGGCCGAAGTGCCCGTCTCGCTCGCAGGTCAGACTTTGACCTTGCGTTTCACCAGTAGCACCCAGTCAACCGGTGATGATGGCAACCACCACGACTTTGCGCTCGATCATGTAGCTTTAAATTTTGTTAGCGACAGCTGGCCACTAAAGGCCTACATTCAAAAAAGGAATACACTTGCCGACGGCAGCACCGAGATCACCCTCAACTGGCTAAGCTCTGCTGACTGGACTTACCGGGTTGAAAGTTCTTCGGATTTGCAACCACTCTGGAATGAGGTGCTATCCGGTATTGAGGCGACACCACCCGTGAATTCGATAACGATGACTGTGCCGCCCGGAAAGTCTCGCTTATTTTTCCGTGTGATGGGGTGGTGAGGATACGTTGCGAATCTTTGCAAGAATTGTCATGCTGTTGCAAGGAATGGGTCTTTGAGGCGCCTTTTTATTGGGTAATATGATTACAACTAGATACTTGAAAACTTGGCTGCACAGCAGTGGCTGATCTAGGTGAAACCAACAAAACAACCAACGAGAAACTAACACGATGAACATAAAATCAATAACACTACTAATAGCCATGTCATTTGGCGCAGCTGCAATCGGGCAAGCCGCCACGGTGGCCTTGGGAGAAAACACGAACATGGTGTTTGCTGACGGTGATAACGCGAGCGGAGATGCTGTTTACAACGACGGAAACCCCTATACTTGGAGTATCACTGGTAACGTGAACGTGGGCGATGGTGTTGGCACCAACGCCGGTCGTATTTTTGTGGGCACCAATAGCGGAGCCAAGATTGGGGATCTCACTCTGCACGGAACCAGCGGTGCAGGTGACACATTGTTGCTCAATGGCTATCACAGTGCCGACCGGGTCCTGGGACGATTGGGGCACAATACTGGTGGCGAGTCGGCGACGATCTCCATCACAGGCGGCCTGGCGGTGACGATGGGTGGGCGCAACCTCAAGATTGCTCAGGGAACCAACACCTTTCAAGTGTTGGACGGAAGCCTCGATTATGCAACGAACACGGGTTTCGGATTCCTGAAAAATGACGGAGGCGGAAGTGTAGGACACGTAGTTGGTGCCAGTGGCTCCATCATCATCGATGCTGTAATCACCGACGCCGCAGGATTTACCGCATGGGCAGATGCCAACGGTCTGGATGCCACCGGTAAAATAGGAACGGTAACTGCGGACAGTGGTCTTACTCTGGCATTTGCAAACGACGGTACCAATACGACGATCACGGCAATTCCTGAGCCTTCGTCCGCCGCTCTTCTGGGGCTGGGTGGACTCACGTTGATTCTTCGCCGCCGCATGTAGAAACACTTTATAATCCTGTATCTTGAAGCTGACCTCACGCTGATGAGGTCAGCTTCTTCTTTGCCTAAAATGTCCACCCTTTGCATAGTTTAGTCGTTTATAGGGAAGACGTTTGTGAGTATGTTTTAAACATGAATTTTCCATCATCTTTGTTGTGTTTCCTCTTGGGGAGCAGTGTTCTGTCGATGTCGTGTGCCTTTGGTGCTGAAGACGTAGGTTATTTGCCTGATGCGACATTAAAATTTGTCAAGGTGCCGACCCTCACTCCCGCTGCACAGGCTGTGGACGGTCCTTTACTGGGGAACGGCGATATGAAGGTCGCGATCGGGGGGGCTCCCGAACGTCAGCAATTTCACTTGGGCAAAAACGATTTGTGGAGACTTCAGCATGGTTACAGCAACTCGAGCCCTGTGACATTCGGTGAACTGGTTCTCGATATCCCCGCACTCAAGGGAGCGGAGTACCAGCTTAATATGCCACTCGGAGATCCTAGGGCAGAAGCTACATTTCGCCTTGGTAACTTGACGGTAAGCCAGCAAAGCCGGGTGATTGCTGATCGAAATTTATTGTGGATTCGTCTTGAGGCGAAGGGTGGGGAAGTCGAGGTCAAGCCGCAGCTTAAGGTGCAGCAAGGTCGAGGTTCGGTATCCACGGTCGAAAATCGAGATGGCATGTTTGTTGCGGCCCGGTCGTTTCCTTCCAATGTGGTTGATATGGCTTCGGGAGCCGCCGTGGCGATGAAGGTGCTTGGTTCAGAGATCGGGGAGAATCATGCAGGAGTGAAAAAAGAGGCAGCAAAGACGCAAGCATTTCGGGTGGCCATTGGACACGAGCAAATGCAAGGGGGGCGCTGGGGATTTCATGGAGCCATCGATGAGTTGGCAATCTATGATTTTGCGTTACAGGAAGCGGACATCTCAGGTGTGATGTCGGGTTCTTTGGACAAGAAACCATTGCAGCAGTGGAAATTTGAAAAGCCGTTACCGCAATCTCATGGAGTCACTTTGGTTCAGGGGAAGAGCGGGAAAGCGTTGAAACTCAATGGAGAGAAAAAGAACCGGGTGGACGTCGGTGCGCTTGATCTCCCAGTAGGGGATATCAGTGTAGCCTCGTGGATCTACATTGATCAGGCAGCATCTGATGCCAATTATATTCTTAGTTGCGGAGAGTGGAGCAAGGGAGTGAGTATGGGACTATCCGCAGGAAAACTACGCTTTGCTGTTGGAGGTAAATATGTGGAAACGAAGCCTTTGCCTAAAAAAACATGGCTTCATGTGGCTGGAGTTCTCGATGGCTCTTCTCTGGTGATTTACGTTAATGGCAAGGAAGCGGCACGTAAGCTGGGTGGCGCCGAGCACTGGGTGCAGGGGCATTTTAAACTCATCCCAGGGAAGCCTGTTGATATCTTGTTAGCGATGGATAGTTTGTTTGATGCCCCGGATTATAAGCAACGTGTGGTAAAAAATGTAGCTGCGTTGAAAAAAGCGGAACTTCGTGCCATTGAGCAAGGACATCGTGAGTGGTGGGCTGGTTATTGGCAGCGTTCTTGGATCGAGTTGGATGATCCCGTGCTTGAGTTGGGCTATTATCGGAGTTTGTATGGGATAGGAGCATGCAGCCGTAATCCTAGGTTTCCCGCTGCGATTTTTGGTTGGGATACCTCAGATCAACCTCGATGGCATGGTGATTATCATTTGAATTACAATCATTACGCTCCGTTTTACGCCATGTATGGAGCGAATCGAATGGAACAAGGGGATCCTCAGGATACTCCTATGTTAGAGTTTTTGAAACGCGGGCAGTGGTATGCAAAAAACGTGACCAAGACACGGGGTGTCTTATTTCCCGTCGGCATTGGTCCATGTGGTATTGAGACGACAAAGGGGAGCCCTAAATATGCCAAAGGTCCGAATGCGGAACTGGGTGGGTTGTTTTTTCAACAGCGTTCGAATTCAGCGTATGCCTTGGTGAACATAGCACAGCGTTGGCGTAGTTCTTATGATGTAGAGTATGCCAAAAAAGTATACCCTTTGGTTCGTGAGGTGGCATTGTTTTGGGAAGACTATTTGGTTTATGAAAAGGGACGTTATGTGATTGTTGGAGATGCCATTCACGAAGGGTCGGGACAAAATTTGAACCCCATCCTTTCGCTCGGGATGGTGCGAAATGCGATGGACCTCGCACTTGATATGAGTGCTGCTCTCAAGGTCGATTTGGATAAGAAGGAAAAATGGCAGCATATGATGAGTCATTTGAGTCATTGGAGCACGCAGGAGAAAAATGGCAAAACGGTGTTTCGCTATACTGAAAAAGGGACTGCTTGGTGGAGAAATAATACACTGGGGATTCAACATATTTATCCCGCAAACTGCATTGGTCTCGATAGTGATGATAAGTGGTTAGAAGTGGCTCATAATACTATTGATATCATGAGTCGTTGGATAGATCACAACGGATCCAATAGTTTTTTTCCTGCTGCCGTGCGAGTGGGCTATGATCCCGATGTGATTCTTGATCAATTGCGCAAATACACGAAAAATACTTACGCGAACGGATTTCAGCGTGGCAACCCCCATGGAATTGAGAATTTTTCAACGGTCCCGAATACGATCAACGAAATGCTGTGTATGTCTCACGTTCCGATCGGGGATGTAAAACGCAATGAGTCCGTGATCCGGGTTTTTCCTGTCTGGCCGAAAGATAAAGATGTCCGCTTTCATACTATCCGGACGTGGGGGGCTTTTTTGGTTTCCAGCGAGCTCAAAGAGGGGGAGGTGAGCTATGTTGAGGTGACCAGTGAACAAGGACGTGACTGCACGTTGATCAATCCATGGCCGGGAAGTAAGGTTCAACTTAAAGGGGCTCAACGAAGTGAGACCTTGAAAGGTGATCGTTTTACCATCAAAACAACGAAGGGTGAGACCGTTCGTTTCACCCGGCAACCATAGTCCTATTGATGGAGCTGACCGCACTCATTCGTTATGACAATCATTGATTTCTTGGTTCTGGGTCTCTATTTTGCGGTGACCTTAGGGGCCGGCTTGTGGTTTGCCCGGGAATCATCCAGCGGATTAAGATCTTATTTTTTAGGAGATAATCGGCAGAAATGGTGGATGCTTGCTTGTTCGGGATCATCGACGAATTACTCGGTTGATGGGACGGTTTGGATGATTTCGATGTTGATGGTGCTTGGAATGAAATCGTGGTGGACCACGATGATTTGGTGGATGCCGTCATCGATTGTGTTGATGTCGTTTACGGCGATCTGGATTCGCCGAACCGGTGTGATGACGGCGGCTGAGTTGAATGTGGTGCGTTTTGGAAAAGGAACCGGGGCGAAGGCTGCAAGAACCGGGTTTGCCTTGATGATTACGGTTTTTAGTATCGCCCAGCTCTGTATGGCCTATGTGGTGATTCATAAATTCGCGACAATTTTTGAGTTTCCCGGGCATGCTAGTGCCTTGACGATTGTCGGTGTGACAGGGGTCTATGTCATGATCGGCGGGTTCCGGGGAGTTATTGTTACCGACTTCATTCAGAATGTCCTGCTGGTGGTTGTTTCTGTGATGATTGGAGTGATCTGCATGATGCATTACTCGGCTGATGAAGTGCATCAAGCGGTAGCCAGTGGCTCAGGAGCTACCGAGGTAACAACAGAATATTGGAAGTCGCTTCGTTATGACGCGACTCCTCAGCTTGGGGCATTTGAGTCGTCTGAGGTTTACAATGGCTGGAAAGATTTTGGTGGCGCAGCCTTGGCATGGTCGCTGGTTGGATTGATTGGTTGTTTTGGCGGTGCCGGTGGTCGATATGGTGAGCAGCGATATTTGGCGGCACGGAATGCCAAACAAGCCGCCTGGCAGGCTGGGCTATGGTCGGTTCTTGCTATTCCTCGCTGGATCGTGATCGCCGGATTGGCCTATTTGGGATTAACCTTGTTTAGGGATTCGGCCTTGCTTGATCCAGATAGCGTCTACCCTCTTTTTGTGAAATCCAGCCTATTGATTCCTGGGATCAAAGGGCTGGTGATTGCCACCTTGGCCGCCGCTTTTATGAGCACGTTTAGTTCGGAAGTGAATGCAACGGCCTCGATGATGGTGCGTGATATCTGGCAGCCTTTAACATCGAAGGGTGATGGTGATGAGGGGCAGTCGATGGTGGTGTCGTATATGACGTCGGGCATCCTTGTCGGTGGCTGTATGATTTGCGGGTATTTTTTCGCTGAGAACAGCTCGCTGAATGCCATTTGGACATGGATGTTAGGAGGGCTGTTGGCCTGTTATGTGATCCCCTTGGCCTTGCGTTGGTATTGGGGGCGCATGAATGGTTGGGGGTTTGCGATAGGAAGTGTGTCCGGGTTGATCCCCGCCTTGATGCTGTTGTATAAAAAATTTGCCAGCGCGGATGCGATGGTGCAATCCATCCCCGATGACATGTTTACCTACGGGATTTTGGCGATATCCCTAGTTACCTGTGTTTTGGCATCCTTATTGACCAAGCCTGTGGAACCTGAATGCATCGATACCTTTTACTGTCGAGTCAGACCCTTTGGTTTGTGGAAGGAAATCCGGTTGCGCGCCATGTCCTCTGGACAGCCTGTCAATGAGCCGATTCCATTTGGCCGTGCGATGTTGAACCTCGTTGTCGGCTGTGTGGCTATTTATAGCCTTTATATGGCACCCGTCTATTTTCTGGGGAAATGGTATTTAGAATCCGCGGTTTGTTTTGCGGTGTTTTCCGTGATGAGTTTCACGCTTTACCACACCTGGTTGAAAAAATTACCTGAACAATAAGAATTTATTATGTCACAGCTCGAAGAAATACTCGTTATTCATCATAGTCATCTCGACTTAGGCTATACGCATAGCCAACCTATCGTAGAACAACTGCACCTTGAGTTTATTGATCAGGCGTTGGACCTGTTGGACGGCTCGGATGGGTGGCCTGAGATTTCAGCTCCGAAGTGGACTTGTGAGGTGACTTGGCCGGTACTGGACTGGTTGAGTCAGGCGAGTGACGAGCAAATTGATCGGTTCCGAAATTATTACCTCAGTGGTAGGATTGATGTATGTGCGCTTCCGTTTGGGATGACTCCATTGCTTGGGGAGGGGTTACTTCCTGAACTGATGAAGCCTTTGCAGGTTTTGAAAGACAAGTTAGGTGTGGTTCCTACAACGGCATTGCAGCATGACGTCAATGGCATGCCATGGCCGGTAGCGGATTTGTTGCTGGATTCTGGAGTGGAAGCCTTTTTTATGGGGATTAACGCGCATTGTGGAGGGGCTCCGATGCCGCGCCCGGGGATCTTTGATTGGGAATCTCCGAGTGGGAGAAAACTAACGGTCTTCAACGGATTGCACTACAGTATGTTTGATCAGTTTGCCAAGGTGGATGAAAATAACCCAGAAACATTCAAGGCTGGTATTGAGGATTTGCAGCAGTTTTTAAAAACTCAGAACTATGATTACCCCTTTGTCTGGATTTCCGCAACCAATCCACCTGAAGCATGGGATAATTCGCCACCTAACCCAGAGCTAGCTCAACAAATTCAACAGTGGAATGACGCTGGAGGACAACCCCGCATTCGTTTTGCAACGCCAACGGATGTTTTGGATCGATTCAATGCTCTGCCATCTCACGAGCTTGAAGTGAAACGGGGAGATTGGACGGATTATTGGAATTTTGGTTGTGGTTCGACGGCCGCAGATACTGCACTTCATAAGCAGGCGACAGAGAGCCTGGCTCTTGCCGATGGTCTGCGTCAGCAAGGTTATGAGTGTCAGAATCTTGACACCATGAGACAGGAGGCGGTTGAGCATCTCTTGCGATACAATGAACACACCTGGGGGTCGGACCACTCGGTGATGAATCCGAGCGCGCACGTGCGATCTCAGTTGATCCTCAAGCAGCGACACGCCAGTGAGGCTATTGAACGCGCTTCGTTTTTACTTTTTGATGCCTTGGAATCTTTAGCAAAAAACCCGCTTCAAAGCCGTGGAGCTATGGAAGGCGTTCTTGTCTATAACCCATCATCGGAGGCTTTCGATGGGCCGATTACTATTCCTCAATCATGGCATGAAGATCGCAAGCGACTTCGCTGTGAGCGTTTTGCTTATCGGGCGCGCTTTGCCAAAGGATCTGACGATTCCTATGTGGGGCCGGTCCATCTTGAACCGGGTGAATGGAAACGTTTGCCATTGAGTGGTTTGAGTCCGTATCAGCCATCCTCTTTAGTGAGTCATGGTGTGATGGATGAGCCAGAAGAAAATGTTCGTCCTGAAACCATTCTCAATGAAGACCGTAGTGAGGCTGTGGCTTATATTGAGAGCCCGTTTCATCGGATTGAGTATCATTCCAGCACCGGTCGTTTATTGAGTGTTATGGATAAACTGAGTCAGTGGCAACTGCTGGCAGATCATTCGACCTTAGGATTTTTTGAGTTTGTTCACGAACGCCCCGATGCCCGGTTTGATGATCGTCATGAAGCCTATTATAAACGGGATATTGAAGACGAACGCTATTTCCGTTCATGTTGGCGTCCCGACTGGAAGGTGATCAGAGAAACGCCGGAGCGTGTGCTGTCGCATCGAGTTGAAGAACAGGGTGGCAGTGTCACTTTGGTTCAATGTTTACAGGCACGGGGGACTGAGATGCTGGAACAACGGGTCACCTTGCATAGTCACACAGCCCGGATTGATTTGGAGATAGAGATGGTGAAATCGGATTGCCATACTCCAGAGTCGATTTATTTTGCTTTCCCTGTTTGCCTTGATACCGGTTGGAAAGGATACTTCGATACTGTGGGGCAAGGTGTAGAATTGGATGCGGATCAATTGGAAGGAAGTTCGCGTGGTTGGGTGACGACTGATCGTTATGCTGCAATTTGTGACCAACAGCACGGGTTAGCGTTGTTCACTCCGGATGCTCCGATGGTGCAGTTTGGGGATTTTAACTTTGGCCGTGATATTCGAGAAAATTGCAGAGAAGCCAATCCGCTTCTGTTAGCCTGGCCGATCAATAACTATTGGAATACCAATTTTCCAGCCTCACAGCCGGGCCGGGTGAGTTTCCGGTATTCGCTACGAAGCTTTAAAGCTCAAGAATTGGAAAAACTTCCAAACTGGGCTTCGGAAGTCAGTTCCCCGCTTCAGGTGCATCCATTGGTGAGTTGCGCTGGTTCAGACCAGCCACGATAGATTGAGAAAGAGCACGATGGATTATTCTATGAAATCGAATTATGACAAACAGCCGTATGTAGAAGTTCCCAGTGGGGCCGGTCGTTGCGTGTCAGGATGGGCAGCTGTTTGTGCGAAGCTGGAAACCGTTGTCGCTGACCGCAGAGCGATACGTACGGTGATGACAGTGGAATGTTATACTGGCGTATTAGAGGACGAGATTGTGGTGGCCATGCAATCGTTGGGGGCGATAAAGATCGTTCGCAGCGCAGAGGCGTTTCTTTCCAAGGGAGAAATTGATGCCAAAGTGGCACCCTTGAATGGTGGAGATGACCCTGTTTTTGGATGCATGAACCATTTGCAAATGGGCGACTTGATGGATCCGCGAAAGATTGACCAGCTGGCAGAGGAAATCGAGCAGGCCGAGAGCTGTCTGGTTGTTGTGCTTGGCAGCGGCGCGAGCCTGATTCATCCAGGGGACATTCTGGTCTATGCTGATCTCGCCCGTTGGGAGGCTCAGTTGCGTATGCGCCGTGATGAGATCTCCAATCTCGGCATCGACAATCACGATTTAAAATGGAGTTTACAGTATAAGCGTGCCTATTTCACGGACTGGAGGGTTTGCGACCGATTGAAGCGTGATCTGATGGCGCGCTGGGATTTCGTGCTCGATACCAACCAGCCAGATGAGCCTCGTATGGCAGATGGCGAAGCGGTGCGAGAAGGTTTGAAAGAAGCAACACGCCGGCCGTTCCGCGTGGTGCCGTTTTTTGATCCTGCCCCTTGGGGCGGTCAGTGGATTAAGGAGGCTTGCGACATGGATCGAAGCGCTAAGAATTATGGCTGGGGTTTTGACTGTGTGCCGGAGGAAAACTCACTGCTGTTGAAGTTTGGAGAAACGCTCATGGAGCTGCCCTCGATCGATGTGGTCTTTCAGGAACCTAGGGCATTGCTGGGTGACAAGGTTTACGCACGCTTTGGGGATGAGTTTCCGATCCGTTTTGATTTCCTTGATACCATCGAAGGGGGTAATCTCTCTTTCCAGGTCCACCCATTGGCTGAATATATTCAGCATCACTTCGGGATGAACTACACGCAGGATGAGTCTTACTATTACCTCGATGCCGCTGAAGATGCCACCATGTATCTTGGCACCAAGGCAGGCATCGATCCTGAGGCGATGATGGAAGATCTCCGCTCTGCTCAGCGCGGTGAAAAACACTTTGACGATAGCGCATACGTTAATTGTTTGCCTGCCAAGAAACACGACCATTTTCTCATTCCTGCTGGCACGGTGCACTGTGGCGGTGGGGGCGGTATGGTGCTCGAAATATCAGCCACACCGTATATTTTCACTTTTAAAATGTGGGATTGGGGGCGGCTTGGTCTCGATGGGCTGCCACGCCCGATTAATGTCGAGCGCGGCGGGGAAAATATCGTTTGGGAGCGAGATGAACAGTGGGTCAAAGAAAATCTGGTCAACCAGGTTGAGCCGTTGGACAGTGGTGAAGGTTGGCGCGAGGAGCGCACTGGACTGCACGAGCTTGAGTTTATCGAAACGCGGCGTCATTGGTTCACAGATACAGTGCCCCATGATACCCAAGGTGGGGTGAACGTTCTCAATTTAGTCGAAGGACGCGAAGTCATTGTCGAAAGTCCGACCGATGCGTTTGAACCTTTTGTGGTGCACTATGCCGAGACCTTTATCGTGCCCGCAGCCGTGGGTGCCTACACGATCCGCCCTCACGGTGAGTCAGTCGGTGAAGAGTGTGCCACTTTGAAAGCCTACGTTAGAACCTGATATGATTGCAGCAATCGATCTCGGGGGAACCCGCACGAAATACGGATTGGTTGACGATGGCAAGGTTGTCGCCAGTTCTACATGCCCGTCCGATGCACGGGGCTCGCTTGAGAGGCACCTCGATGAGGTGGTGGCACACCTGCGGATTATGTGTGTGGAGTTGCAGATTACTCTGGAGTCTTGTGAGGGGCTTGGTGTCCTGTGCACGGGACTGGTTGATAACCGTGCGATGAAAGTGCTCTCAACGAACGGCAAATACGACGACGCCGTGGATTTTCATTTTTCTGAATGGGCACGGGAGCGCACGGGTTTGCCGCTGCGTATGGACAATGATGCCCGGGGAGCTCTGCTTGGTGAGTGGCGTTATGGCGCCGGTCGTGGCGTGGATGATTTGATGATGGTTGTTTTTGGCACGGGGATTGGCACAGCGGTGCTTATCGATGGTAAGCCATTAACGGGTTCGCATTTTAGTGGTGGAATTCTAGGCGGTCACATCTTGGTGAATTCCGGAGGGCGACAGTGTACCTGTGGTGCCGTGGGCTGTCTTGAGAGTGAAGCATCCGGCTGGGTGCTTCCTGAACTGATACGCAGTCATGCCCTGTATCTTGAGAGCAGCATGCAGGGGCTTGATGTGGATACAATCGGCTTTCAGGAACTCTTGGCACATGCGGCATCCGGCGATGCTTGTGCCTGTGCTGTGCAAGAGCACTGTTTCCGCATGTGGGGCGAGGCGCTGGTGTCGTTTATCCATCTGTATGATCCGCAGCGGATTGTCGTTGGAGGAGGTTTAATGAATTCTCCGGAGCTGGTCCTGGCGAGCTTTCGCAAAACGGTGGCGAAGTTCATCTGGGGTGATCTGGACCAGGTTGACCTTGTCGCCGCTCAGCATCCTAACGATTCTGGACTCATCGGTGCGGCGGCACTCTTTTATCTCAAATGAAAAAGAAAAGTAATCAACTGTATGTAATGACCTCTATGTTATTGGCTCTCTGGTCTGCGGACGCCCAGGGAGAGAATACGAAGAACCTTGCACCGCTAGCTACTGTCAAGGGGGAGGGCAAGCACCCGATGGCTGTCATTGATGGAATTAAACAACAATCTGGCAGCGGGGAGTGGATCGGTCACAGCCCCAATGCGTGGTATGGCTGGATTCAATATCCGAAACTGGAATTGAACTGGAAAACGCCTCAAAAAATCAACAAGGTCGTGCTCTATGACCGCCCTACACAGAACGAGCACATGGCTGCTTGTGTGCTCAAGTTTTCCGATGGCTCTGAAGAGCATGTCGTTGCGGTTCCTAACGATGGTTCTCCGATCACCGTCGTTTTCGAACCACGCACCGTCAAAGGGCTTACATTGTCGGTCGTGGATGGCATTGGCTCGCACATTGGCCTTTCTGAGCTGGAAGTCTATTATGATCCGGATGCCCGTCCGCTATTAAAACAAAAAGAATTCAGCGACTTTGTGTCGTACGTTGATCCGACGATTGAAACCGGACGCGGGCGCTGGTTTTTCTGCACTCCGGGAAGTCGCCCGTTCGGTATGGTTTGCGCATCGGCCTATACCCGCAACAAAAACCAAGGCGGCGGCGGATACAACTACAACAGCACCGAAATTCTAGGTTTCGCGCAGATCCACGCATGGATCATGTCGGGTATTAACATCATGCCAATCACTGGTGAGGTGAACGCCAACCTTGGCGAGAAGGAATGGAAATCACCTTTTTCGCATGACACCGAGGTTATCGAACCTGGATACCATAAGCTTTTCCTTGATCGCTATAAGACACAGGTGGAATACACATCGACTGACCGTACTGCTTTTTATCGATTAAAATATCGGGAGGCAGCCAAGGCAAAGCTGCTACTTCAGTTGGGTGGTTTTGTTGGAGCCGCCAGCTACGTTGATGGTAAGGCCAAATTGGTCAGCCCGACCTGTATCGAAGGTTCTCATGGCATGACCGACCGCCTGTGGGGTGGGCCGGAGTTGTCTCATGTCTTCTACGTGATGGAGTTTGATCGACCCGTGCAGCGCATGGATGGTTGGAAAGGGGCAGCCGAGAAGCTTAATAACATTCAAGAATTTACGAACCCCATCCCGTCAGGGCGGCTAAGTCAGGATAAACGAAAATACCTTTTTAAGAACTTGCCTGAAGAACAGGCGGGCGTCTCGCTAGCCTACGATGTAGCCGCCAATGACGAGGTTCAGGTGAAAATTGGCATATCCTATACCAGTATTGAAAACGCCCGCCGTAACTTAGCTTCCGAGTGCCCTCACTGGGACTTTGACCGAGTAAGAAAAGACTCACGCAATGAGTGGAATCAATGGCTGGGAAAGATTTCGGTCAAGGGCGGCGAGGAAAAGACACGGGTGAAGTTTTATACCGACCTTTGGCATGTTTTGTTAGGTCGTCATAAAATTGATGATCATAGCGGTGATTATCCCTCCTACATGGGTAAGGCAGGAAAAGATAAAGTCGTTCCCTTGGTTATCCAGACCTTACCAAAGGATAAAGAAGGTAAACCGAAGTTTCACATGTATAACTCCGACGCACTGTGGCTAACCATGTGGAATCTCAATACGCTCTGGGGGCTGGGGTGGCCGGAAATGCTTGATGAGTTTTCAGCTTCAATGGTTCAGTATGCGAAAGTGGGTGGGCGTCTGCCTAATGGCCCCAGTGCAGGCGGTTATACCGGAATTATGGGGGGGCGACCTGCAACGAGCCTTATCACAGCCACCTGGCAGAAAGGGTTACTGAACAAAATCGATGAAAAGGATGCCTACGAAACCATGATGCGGAATCATCCCGCCCGCATCAGCAAGCATGCCGGACGTTCTGTTCAAGATGCATTCGAATATTGGGCGCTGGCGCAAATGGCGCAGGAAATGGGACACGGTGGTGATGTCATCGCCTTTGAGCCCGTGATCAATCACTGGAAGACGTTCTATGACCCCAAGCAAAAATTACTGAATGGCAGGTGGGTCGAAGCCAATAACTGGCAGGGAACCTTTGGTGTCTCTCATGACATCAAGGGGTTGAGCACGCTGATGGGTGGAAACGAGATATTAGCCGACATACTCAATCAAGCCTTTGAATCCGAAGTAGCTTCCGACTTTGTCTATACCTACGGAAAGGGTAAAGTGAGCTATGCCAATCAGCCGGGATGCTCCAATGCGCATGTCTTTAATTACGTAGGACACCCATGGTTGAGCCAATACTGGGTTCGTCGCGTTAGCCGTCAGGCCTACGGCGGGGTCAATCCGAATGTCGGTTATGGTGGTCACGACGAGGATCAGGGGCAGATGGGAGGCGTTAGCGCTCTCATGAAACTTGGTTTGTTCAGTTTGCGTGGGACTTCCTCCAAAGAACCTATCTATGAGATCACGGCACCGGAATTCGATGAAATTACAATCAAACTTGATCCTAGGTATTATTCCGGCAAAACTTTTACGGTGAAAGCTTATAATAATTCGTTAGAAAGCACCTATATTCAGAAAGCCAAACTCAATGGTAAGCCGTTGGATACCTGTTGGTTTTATCACAAAGATTTTGCCAAAGGTGGAACGTTGGAACTTTGGCTTGGAGCTGAGCCCAATAAGGCGTGGGGAGGTGCTCCCAACGAGTAGTAATACCACTCCGCAAAACAGATGAGACGATTGAAAGTTTTAAAGCTGTGAGGAAATGCACTTCGTGGTCTACCAGAGTTCCGGATAAATTTCTGTTCTGGCTGCGTTTCTCCTCAGTCATGGTGCCCGCACCATTCCATCGTCGCGCCTTGCCAAAACAGAAATTTATCTCGGCAATCGTCCCGTCTGTTTTGCTACTTGGTATAACGAGCAAGAGTTATAAATAGTCGATCTTAAAAAGGTGAAGAACCCAGAAATCTCCAAGGGTGAACATTCTAACATTATTTCTACATTGCAAGGAGTCAACACGACCCCCAAGGCGCAGAGATCGCACACTCCAAAAGTGGCCGGGGGGGCAACCATCGCAGATCTAGGCTAACTGGAATTAACATTCAAGAACACACCCAAAGGAGTCATTCATCCGGAACTCTCATGGATCACGCAGTGCTTTTTCAAATACCTCAACAGCGATCAATCGTCTCGTCTGTTTTGCGGAGTGGTATAATTGCCCTGCATATTTGTTCATCGTAACGACCTCTGCATCGTCTGCTTCGATTCAAACCAAGGCCCAAAGGCTAACCTGACCTAATGCGACCAAAGCTCGTGAGGCCGTCGAAAGGGCCGTGCAATGAAGGTGCTCTCGACGAACGGCAAATACGACGATGCCGTGGATTTTAATTTTTGTGAATGGTCACGGGAGCGCACGGGTTTGCCGCTGCGTATGGACAATGATGAGCAGAGTGCTCTGCTTGGTGAGTGGGTTTATGGTGCCGGTCGTGGTGTGGGTGATTTGATGATGGTTGTTTTTGGTATGGGGGGGTGGCACAGCGGTGATGATCGATGAACAGCCATTAACGGGTTCGCATTTTAGTGGTGGAATTCTAGGCAATCATCCCATCTGTTGCTATCTGGTATTAATCCTGTTGCCCGTAGTAGGCATTGGCACCGTGTTTGCGGGAGTAGTGCATTTCGAGGATATGTTCTGGGATGGGACCGGACTGCGGATTGAGTTGCCAGGTCATCAGAGCCATCTTGGCGCACATTTCGAGAGCGATGCTGTTTTCCAGTGCCTTTAACGGTGTTTGGCCCCAGGTGAATGGAGCATGGTGTTGAAGCAAAACGGCTGGAACTTCCATCGGCACAAGATTCAGCTCACGAAAGCGCTCAACAATGCTTACGCCCGTGGCGTGTTCGTAGTCGTTTTTAACTTCAGTTTCGGTTAAGGCTCTGGCGACTGGGACTTCTCCGTAGAAGTGGTCTGCATGAGTGGTTCCTAAACAGGGCAGGGGGATACCGGCTTGGGAAAATGCCGTGGCGCACGGGCTGTGGGTATGAACGACAGCTCCGATGGATGTAAAGTTGCGGTAGAGTTCCAGATGGGTTTTGGTATCGGACGAGGGGCGTAAGTCGCCCTCAACGACTTGCCCGTCCAGGTTCAGAATGACAAGTTGCTCGGTGTTGAGATCGGCGTAATCGATACCACTGGGTTTGATCGCAATGAGTCCCGATTCGCGGTCGATGGCGCTTACATTGCCCCATGTGAGCGATACGAGTCCGGATGAGACAAGCGCACGATTGGCTTTAACAACTTGCTGTTTTAGATCAAGGTTCATCAATTAGTTGTGTTTGCGTTGTGTTTCCCTGATGGATATGAGTTCTTTCATCACATGGGCGAGTGAGCCTTGCCACTGGGAGTCACCAAAAGCGTCATGCATGGTTTGATAGAGGGCGTAGAGCTTCTGATAAATGGCGTGGTTTTCAGGATCAGGATGATAAACGGTGTCGTGGTAAGTGACTATATTGGATTGTAGCTCCTTGATTTCTGAATGACCAGATGCCAGTGCCCCAAAAATGGCGGCACCCAGAGCACAGGTCTGTTCACTCATGGATACCTTCATTGGTCGACCTAGCACATTTGCGTAGATTTGCATCAGGGTGGCATTTTTCAGCGGAAGCCCGCCTGTCGTAACCACTTCGTCGATGGACAGCCCATGATCTTCCATCCGCTTGATGATGGTGAGGGCACCGAAGGCTGTGGCTTCGATGTAGGCCTGATAAATTTCGTGAGCTTCGGTATGTAGCGTTTGTCCGAGCACTAAGCCAGAGAGGCGGACATCGGTTAAAACAGAGCGGTTGCCATTATTCCAGTCGAGAGCTAACAATCCGGATGCTCCCGCGCCAAGATGAGCTATACGAGCTTCCATCGCAGCAAATTTTTCATCCATGGTGGATCCATATTTTTCGGGAACCAATTGGTTTACGAACCAGAGAAAAATATCTCCCACGGCGGATTGACCGGCTTCGATTCCCATGGTGCCGGGAATAACGGATGATTGAACTTGCCCGCAAAGTCCCGGGATATCCGGTAGGTCAGTTGGGGCTACGGTGATATCACAGGTAGATGTTCCAAGGACTTTGACCAAGGTCTTTTGTTTAACGCCAGCGCCGACGGCTCCCATGTGACAATCAAAGGCACCGACAGAAATGGCAATGCCTTCCGGGAGACCTAGTCGAGTTGACCATTCCGAGCACAGGTAACCCGCGGCAGTGTCTGAGGCATAGGCGCAATGATAAAGGCGGTCTCTCAGGTTTGCCAGTGAGGGGGAGAGCTGAGCCAGAAATTCTTTGTCGGGCAGACCTCCCCAATCTTCGTTGTACATCGCCTTATGCCCTGCGGCACAAATCGAACGCTTTAGTGTTTCCGGTGTGGTATCACCTGCAAGGACCGCCGGCAACCAGTCACAATGTTCAACAAAGGAGTGAGCGGCCTCGAAGACTTCGGGATCGATTGTTTGAAGGTGAAGGATTTTTGACCACCACCATTCGGAGGAGTAGGTGCCACCACATTTGGCGAGGTATTCCGGGCGGCATTGTTTTGCCAAGGCTGTGATTTGTTCCGCCTCCGCGTGCGCTGTATGGTCTTTCCAAAGCCAGACATGCGCATTGAGGTTATGTTTGAATCTGTCTTGAAAGGCGATAGGGGTCCCTGATGCGTCGACCGGGATGACTGTGGATCCGGTTGTATCCACGCCGATACCGATAATGTCATGGGTGTTAAAATCGGGACTTGCAGAGGTTGCTTGAGCGATGGCTTCCCTGATAATTGTTTCACAACCATTCAGGTAGTCCTGAGGATGCTGGCGTGCGACGTGCGGGTTTGCCGTGTCGGTTAAAATGCCTTGCTGTCCAGTCGGGTAGGGGAACACCGCGGATCCTAACTCACAGCCATCGGCAAGATCGACGATCAGTGAGCGGCATGAGTTGGTTCCGTAATCGAGTCCTATTGCGTATTGAGCCATGCGTCGAAAGTCAGTTAGTTGTTGCTGTTGATAAAATGAGCCACCCGTTGATTGAAGTCCTCCAGGTTTTCCCAATGAAACGCATGTCCGGACTCCGGATAAAGGTGGAGGGTGCTGTTTGATAGTTTGGCATCAATTTCCTCTGCCATCCAAGCTGGGGTGAAGATGTCCTCGGCACCACCGATCACTAAAGCAGGTGCTTGGATTTGTTCAAGTTGATTGAGTGTGTCGTGGTGGATGCATGCCGCTGCTTGTCCTTGTAGTCCGTGCAACGGTTGCGGGTTCGGGTCTTCGGCTGCGTTTTCACGACCTTCGATCATCGATTCCAACATTTCCGGATCGTCCCAGCTTCGTTTATGAAAAATGAGCAGTTGGATCCATTCCATGAATGCAGCCGGAGTGAGATGGGCTTTGGTTTGCTGCATGTGTGAGAAGATCGACTTGGCATAGTTGTCGCATCGAGCCCATGAGCACATTAAAACCAGGCTTTTGACTTTTTCCGGGTGTCTGATTGCCAATTGTTGACCGATGATACTACCCATTGAGCATCCAACAATATGAGCCTGTTGAATACCTAGCCCGTCCATGAGGTTGGCATAATCGTCGGCCATCATGGCACTGGTGTAGTCGCCGGACGGCTTATCGCTTTGTCCGACACCTCGGTTGTCCGCAGTGATACATTGGAATTGTTGACTCCATACCTCTACGTGCGCCTCCCAGACGGATCCCGGGGCTGTGATACCCATAATGCAGATCACAGGTGTTTGAGATGTATTGCTCTGCTGATGCACTTCATAGTGCATGTTAAACTGGTGGGTGGAGTGGATAGGCATCGTGATCGTTATTGAAGTTAATGAATGGATGGGATGAGTGTTTCTCTAATCCATTGGCCGTCGTGGATTGTGACACCGTCAGGATCATCGACCGCCTGGGGTGCCTCGTCTTCGCAAATAATCCAGCCTTTGTAATCCTGGTCATGCAGCCACTGGGTAATACCTGTGAGGTCGACCTTGCCCTCACCCATGAGGGCAAACTCAGGTTGACCGTCCCAGTCCTTGTAGTGAACATGATTGATGAGCTCGCTGTATTGCTTCATTTTTTTGAGTGGGTCCATACCACCATTGATGATGTGACCCACATCGGGAGTCCAACCAGTGACTGTGGCATCGAGTCCTTCCAGAATGACGGTATAATCTTCTTCGGTTCGGTTGGTCGACGTCTCAGGTGAGTTCGGGTGGAAGGAGCAAGGCACTCCCGCTTCCGTAGCTCGTCGGGAAACGGCGTTGACATTGGCTACCAGGTTCTTGCGGCGTTGCTTCAAGTCGTGTCTGCCGGTCGGCATTTGCACTGTGCAGAGCACCGCCCCGGGAAAGTGCTTGAGAAGCTCGATGGTTTCTTGAGCTTCCTGTTTTTCCTGATCCGTTTCCTCTGGCTGGTTCCAGTCTTGGACAAAGGCGATGGCTGCGAGTTCGATACCATGACTTTGCAGGCTGTCTTTGAGTTTTTCGGGGTCTGATAGATCGCCCATCCAGGAGTGAATGGGTTCGATCCCCGTCATGCCTGCCTGGGCGGTGACTTCGATCATGTGATCGAGTTGGTTATTCCAGAACTTCCCTGATTCCTTCATAAACCAGGTGTAACATTCGTTGCCAAATTTCATGACGAGCTGTGGTTGTTCGTTTTATTGCCGCTGATGTTTTTCGATCATGGCCTTGGTAAAGGCGAACCCGTCACGGCAGATGTCCATGCGGGAGTTGAACTCTCGCCAAACGTTAATGGCATTGGCGAAATCGACGTCGTCCCTTGAGAATGCCTCGATGTAATACCATCCGTCGTAGCCCGTTTTGGCAATCGACCCGAAGACTTCATCCCAAGGGATGTGGCCGGCTCCTGGTGTGCCTCTGTCATTTTCACTGATATGCACGTGAGTCATCACGGGTGCGATCGTGTCGATCGCTTCAGCAAAGGATTTTTCCTCGATGTTGGCATGGTGCGGGTCAAACATTCCTCTGAGGTTCGGATGATCTACCATATCCACCAATTTTTTAAGTTGGGCCATGGTGTTGCAGAGATAGCACTCGAAGCGGTTGAGCGCTTCGGGGGTGAGGGTGATACCCGCTTGTGCTGCATGTTCAGCGGCTTCGTGTAGAACCTCGGCGCTACGTTGATACTCATCTTCCTGCGGCGCATTGCGGGAGAAGTTGGCAAAGGCAGAGTGGAAAGGACCACAGATGTTTTTGCCCCCAGCCGCGTGCATGTTATCGATGGCTTCTTTGATTTTATCGACGGCTGCTTGCCTGATCTCAGGGTCTTTGGAGATGGGATCTTGGTCGGGGCCGAGCCCGAGGCAACCATTGACCTCCATCTTGATTGACTGGAGGAAATTTCCCAAGTCAACATAACCTTTACGGTCGGGGTCGGCGAGAAAGACTTCAATGCCATCGTAGCCGATCGCCTTTAATTCCCCGATGTCGTCGTAGTGCTCTTCTGTGATATGGGTAGACCACAGGTGCATATTCATTCCAATTTTCATATAAAAAGTGAGTGGTTCAATGTTAGTGAGTGAGTTCGGAACGGACCTTCTGCATGGTTGCCAGAATGGTGTTCCAGGTTGACTGTTGTTCGAGTTCTTGGTTGGGGAACATACAGCCGTCCCAGCAGATATGTTGAATCGCTTCACGAGGGCTGCCATCTTTGTTGAGTAGCCAGTATGATGAGCATTTGACAATATCCAACTTCCCGTTGGCGTCATCAGCTTTACAATGGCGACCCGTTTTGTCGTGAGCCCCGGTGCCATGCACGCTGCCATCGTTCTGGGCGACATGAAAATCATACGTCCACGGGCGTAGCAGGTCGGTCATTTTTTGATAGGCTCGCCAAAACTCCTGATCCGAGCTGTCGGGACGAATGAGGGCGTGCTGTTCGGCATTATACCCCAGCAGGTAGAGATAGGTGTGGGCGAGATCGGCCTGAAAACCAACACGTCCAGGCATGCCGACTTCCTCTAAGAGGTCGAGCATGTCTTGCCACGAATGCATGCCACCCCAGCAAATTTCACCTTCGGCAACGAGGATTTCATCATACTGTTCTGCGACTCGTGCCGCTTCTTGAAGGGTTTGCGCGATTAGTCGGGTGTTGGCGGCTGGATCTTTGGACCAGTCGGCCACACTGGTAGCGGAATCGATCCGTATGGACCCGTATTCGCGGACGCCATGTTGACGCAGGATTTTGGTATATCGGCATGCCTTATGCACTGCATCGACAAAACGAGCACGATCATCGCTGTCGCCCATGGCACTTCCGCCGCCGGTGTCTTTCCAGATGGGGGCGACCACGGAACCAACCTTCAGATTCATCGAACTGATGTGATCGGCGAGTTGTTTGATCTCATCTTCGGCGGCCTCGATGTTGAGGTGAGGTTGGTAGAGAAAAATATCAACACCGTGATAATGTGCGCCGTTGACCTCACTGCGAGCAGTCAGTTCGAGCATTCTGTCCAAGCTGATTGGAGGCTCGCTGGAGCCTTCTTCTTTGCCGACTAGGCCGGGCCACATGGCATTGTGTAATTTCCAGGTCATGATTGGTTGTGCGATGGTGCAGTCATGATCTTACCCTTTTAATCTATTTTGTCTTGGACTCGTCTGTCTATTTTTTGGATAAAATCGGCGTGATGGATTAGTGTTTTAATTTCCTCGAAATCTCATTCGGTAGGATTTTGGCGTTTCTTTGATGAGTTTGGAAAACTCCCGGTTGAGATGGCTTTGATCTGAGAAGCCACATTGTGCGGCGATGTTAGCCAAGGGGGCTGAACTCTGAACAATTTGGTGGCATGCTTCCTGAACGCGAATGTGGCGGAGATATTCTTTGGGAGTCATATGCAGTCGCTTTTTAAATTTTCGAGTAAAAGCACTTTCTGAAAGGTTGACCGCTTGAGCCAGCTCGCTGACGGGGAAGGTTTCAGCGTAGCGCTTCTGAATAATGTTTAGTGCCGGTCCTAATTCCGAGTGGGCATCCAGACTACTTGTGCCGGTAGCAAATGGGCGGGTGACACCTGCGACTCCGCGGATTTTTCCGGAGTGGTCTCTGAGTGGCACTTTGGTGGTTGTGGACCAATCGACGAGACCTTTGCCTCGAGTGACTAATTCCACCTTGTTTAGAATGGTTTCACCGGTCTGAATCACATGCAGGTCATCTTCCTTGTAAGCGGCAGCCAGAGTTTTTGGAAGCAGTTCGTCATCTGTTTTTCCCAAGGCGTCTTTAGCCTCCTTGAGACCCAGTTTGTTTGCCAGTCGTTGATTGAGTGAGACGATACGAAGCTGGGTGTCCTTTGCGAAATACAGGAATCCGGGCATACTGTCGAACAGGGATGCCTGGTGATCCCAGAGACCATACTTTTGAAAGAATTCGACATCATACATTGCTCGGCTACCCTAGCTGCTCGCTGGGTGAGCACCATCTAAAATGTCGTTTAAGTTCGGTTGATCATACTGGAAGATGGAACCCACTCTATTTGGGACACTAGTGCCTCCTTCCCTGTTTTCTCACTGCTCACATTTTTATAGCAGTGCAAAGTTTACATTTCCGTTGTTCTGATTAAATTAAGGAAACTAGTTGAAACTAATATGCAGCCACCTGACCGTACTCCCCTTAATAAAAAAACAGCTGATATTCTGAAAAAAGAGATATGTAATGGGCGGTGGAAGAGCCATTTGCCGGGCTATCGAAAACTTTGCGCATTAATGGATGTAAGCCCGCGAGTCATGCACGATGCGATTGAAATGCTCAAGCATGAGAAAATTATCTTATCTACACCAAACACCAAACCTTACCTGATTAATTCGGATATCGTTAACTCCCAAAACAGTCAAAAGGACAAAAAATCATTACTTATCCTCACGCAAAAACATCACCAGACAGAACAAGTAGCTACACGTGTCATCCTAAACAAAGTAACCTCAAATTACCTTCGAAAGGGCTGGAACGTTGATTTTGAAGTTTGCCCTGAATTTGTAACGAACAAAATATCCCGGTCTTCTCAACAAATGCTCACTAACAGATCCTACGAGATATACATTCTCGTTCAGGCTCCTTTCTCATTTATTCAATGGTGCATGGACAAGAAACTTCGGATTATCTGTTTAGGAGGTGAACATGAACACTTGCGCCCTCCCATTGTCGCAACTAGTCATCACGCAGATGATTAGAGACTCCAACTTGCACCTTGCCCAAATAGGTCATCGACGAATTTGCACGCTAGCCTACTTCTCTTGTGAGCATGCTAAAGAACGAATCAGGGGTCTGCTAGAACAAGATATGAAAGCGTTAGGTGTTGACTTTCACCCTAGTTACAACCTCCCGTGCATTCAAGATGACACTCAATCTTTGTGGGAGATGCTTGAAAACCTCTTTTCCATTACTCCTCCAACGGCCCTCATTGCAACAGAGACAACGCAACTGATCACCATTTATTCATACTGTATGTTGAATCAATTAACGATCCCGAATGACCTCTCGCTCATTGTTACACAGAACAGCCCCAACTTGGAGTGGTTTCGGCCCTCACCAGCTTTTTTTGAATACCATACTGATAAATATATCAAACAGATTCACAGCTGGATTGAGAACTACCCATCTAGTGATATTGACCCCGTTTTATTGCCTTCAACCTTCAGCCAAGGAGCTTCACTTAAAGCTATTCCTTCATAATGGACCAACCTAGATCATCGATGTCTAATTCAGATTTCAGTTTGTCTGCACGGATTGACAAAAAAAGCCCCCGTCATACGACGAGAGCTTATAAATTGGTCTGAAGCCTCCTCCTTTTACAAAGTGGATCAACCTCGTTTCTTATAGATTACTTACGACGGCGCAGTAAAAGACTGATGCCCCCTAAAGAAATCAACGCTGCACTGGATGGCTCAGGAACAGCCGTAATGATGATTCCTGATACACTCGTGCGAGTTCCATTCGTGTTAGTTGGATCGATATATAAAGTATCTACCGAATGGGCTCCTGCACTGGAAGAAGTAGAAAACTTAGTATCTCCAGTTGTCCCAATCGTTTCCAAGAGCAAGCCCGCACTATTGGTCTCTCGGAGGAGGATATCGCCAAAGGTATTGCTTGCAGTGTCTGATCCTTGCATGATTTGGATCGTGTAACCTGTAGCACTATTAGCGGTAAGCCAAGCTCCTAGACCGGTGACCGTAAAGGCTGTAGCATTATCCACATAACTTTGGTGAATCGCTGTAGGAGCTCCTCCTCCTGACCATGCGCCACCTCCCCATGTAAAGGTAACCCCGTCTGTCGTGACCTGATCTATCCCTGATCCGCCTGCGTCGTTGTTCGCAAGGACATCCACCCATGTAGAAATTCCAAACTCGCTACCATCATTGAGCGCTGGTGCGTTTGTCACGGTTCTCATGAAGTTGACAGCTATTACGCTAGCGGCATTGGTTGTAGCAAGCATCACTGATGAGGATAGGGTTAGTGCTACGATCGTTTTACTTAGTTTCATGTTGTTTTTATTGTTCGTGTTGTGCTGTTTAAGAAGTTGATTTTCCGTGATTTCAACTGGATCACCTCGTTCCTTTGCTATTCAGGCATGGTTTTAACAAATTATGAACTTTTTACTGAGATTTTACTGGGTCCAGTTAGGTAGCAGTTGTCCTTTTCCGTTGATCTAAAGAGCATTTCTCATGCTGATACGACGATTATGAATTGGTGGTATGTAGATCTCGGGCGGACGAAGTTTGATTGGAAAGTGGGGATCGGAGGGGTTTTTCCGGAGGTGTCTCTGAGTGGTACTTTGGTGGTTGTGGACCAATCGACGAGACCTTTGCCTCGAGTGACTAATACCACTCCGCAAAACAGACGAGACGATTGATCGTTGTTGAGGTATGTGGAAAAGCACTGCGTGATCCATGAGAGTTCCGGATGAATGACTCCTTTGGCTTTGTTTCTCCTTAGTCATGGTGCCCGCACCATTCCTTCGTCGCACCTTACCAAAGAACTCATTCATCTCGGCTATCGTCCCGTCTGTTTTACTACTTGGTATAATTCCACCTTGTTCAGAATGGTTTCACCGGTCTGAATCACATGCAGGTCATCTTCCTTGTAAGCGGCAGCCAGAGTTTTTGGAAGCAGTTCGTCATCTGTTTTTCCCAAGGCGTCTTTAGCCTCCTTGAGACCCAGTTTGTTTGCCAGTCGCTGATTGAGCGCGACGATACGAAGCTGGGTGTCCTTTGCGAAATACAGAAATCCGGGCATACTGTCGAACAGGGATGCCTGGTGATTCCAGAGACCATACTTTTGAAAGAATTCGACATCATACATTGCTCGGCTACCCTAGCTGCTCGCTGGGGGAGCACCATCTAAAATGTCGGCTCATTTTTAGATGCTCGCTTTGGGGTGATTGAAAAACGCATGTCATGAGGTGGTGAGACTCCTGGGGCTCGTCAGCGGCCCTCTTCATGACCCCTGTATCATCAAGACTTTCAGTTGGCGTAAAAATTTATATGCCCATGAAATATGGGATGATCTCGCGTGTTCTGCTCTTCAGAGCGGGCGGGAATGAAAATTTTTGAAAATTCTGAGGAGGGAGCTGGCAGATCTGGTCGATCGTATTTTTTTTTGCCCCCGCCTTGGGTGCCACTCTAACGGCAAGCGCTTGGTTAGCTGACATCGGGAAGCGGTGGTTTTCCTAGGATTTGTCGTGTCGCAAGTAAAAAATGGCAAGGAGTGCCTGGGTTCTTGAAACCTCAAAAACCACAACATGTTGTATTGTGAATAATTTGTGGATACCATATGAGCAAAATGAAATTGACGAGAATGGGTTTGTCAGGGCATGATGATGAGGTTGCGCGGTGACTGGATCCCAATCCTCTCAGGCTGCAAAACAATCAAGAAACCCTTTTTATCAAGCGCCTGCCTTCACCCACTCATCTTTTGCCACTCACCCCCTCCTAAAGCTCTCTGCAAGCCCCCAATCTGAGTCTTTCTCCTTATGGACTCAGCACAAACTTTCCCTCATCCCCTCAAGTTCTCTCATTTCCCTCCGATTCACCCTTTCATGCGTGCCTTATGGCGCGAGTATTTTTTCACCCTTACCGACTGCTGCATACGACCCATGGCCGACACCATTACCATCACCCTTGGAGACCGCTCCTTTGAACTCGACCGAGAAAAAGCTGAAGAGGCCTACTCGGCTAAAAAAGTTATCAATGGCCGCAAATCCATGTTTTTCAATATCCTGCCTTTGAAATACCAGTGGGCGTATGATCTCTACAAGGAGATGAAAAACGAACATTGGGAGCCTGCGGAAACCACCCTTCGGGATGACCTGGCCCAGTGGTCGAGGCTGGATGAGTCGAGTCAGTCGTTTGTGAAGTTGGCATTGGGCGCGTTTGCGCGGGCACAGGAGATTTTTCATTCTGATGAGATCTACACGGTGCGCGACTTGCTGACGGCTCCGGAGCTCAAGCTGGTATTCGGTCGTTTTGTGCATGAAGAAAACACGCGCAATGACGTGCTGGTGTATTTGCATGGTGCGTTGTCGATTAATCCGATGGAGTGTGGAGTCATGGCCTCAAAGGAGGTGATCAATGCCAAGGCTGCGTTTATGGATTCCAGGCTCAGCCCGGTTGACCGGAATACCGACACCACGGTGACCGAGAATAAGCAGGCGATTGTGCGCAATATTTTTCTGATCAACCAGTGCATGGAAGGCACGCAGTTCTACAGCATCTGGGCCGGGATTTTCTCGCTGGCGATGCAGAACAAGCTGCCGGGCAAGGGGCGAATTCTCAGCTATCTGCTGCGTGACGTGGCATTCCGGATTCGTTTGTTTGACAAGCTAATCAAGGAGATGGTCGAAGAAAACCCGGACCTTTGGACTGCGGAGTTTAAGGATGAGTTGGCCGCGCATATGAAGGATGCCGTCAAACTCGAGCAAGAGTTGATTGCCAGTCTGCCGATCTCGGAGGTTGGGCTGGATGCCGATGTCTTGGGCGTTTACATCGAATACCTTGCCGACGAGCGTCTGGCAGCATGCGGATTGGCCCGTCAATATTTCCATTCACGCAGCCCTTACCCGTGGCTTGATGAGCAGATTCATTTGGCCTCAGCCCATGAAGGTCACAGTAGCACGGCTACGCTCGACACTTCGTTTGAAGATGATGACCTCTAAACCCCCTCGCATGGGTTTGATCGAAACCCGTTTACTTTTTACACGCCAGTACAAGGACACTGACAACCACTCACTTTCACCGCTATGACCACCGCACAACTCGATGATTTTACTATTCCGCTTGATTCGGAAAAGGCCGCCAAGATTCTGGAATCCAAGAGAGTCATTGGAGGCAGCCGGCCCAGTGGCTTTGGTTTGCTCCCGTTGAAATACCAGTGGGCCTGGGACATTTATACCGATATGCGCTCGAACCATTGGGAGCCAGAGGACATTCCGATGCAGAAAGACGTGGAGCAGTGGCGCAGCAATGAGATCAGCGATGTGGAGCGGTGGATCATCAAGATGGGGATTGGTTATTTTTCGGCTGCTGAAGGGATTGTTGGCGATAACATTATTCACGTGATCCGGGATCAGGTGACGGCTCCCGAGTTGGAACTGGTCTTCCGCCGCCATGCTCATGAAGAAAATATTCATGCCGATTCGTTGGTGTATATGGTGAGTTCACTCGGCTTAAATCCGCATGAATGTGAAGCGATTTTCGAAGGGGTGCGCACGGTTCAGGAAAAAACCGACTTTGTGGTGTCGAACTCGCGCTCTCTGCGGCGCGATATGGATATGTCTCTAACTGAAAATAAACAGGCGCTGGCACGCAACGCCTTTATCTTCGGTCAGTGTATGGAGGGGACTCAGTTTTACGGCTTGTTCGGAATGATTCTCAGTCTGTATCGCCAGAACAAGTTTCCTGGAATTGGTCAGATGTTCCGCTACACCCTGCGTGATGAGAGCAACCACATTGAGTTGCTGCGCAATTTGCTGATGGATCTGGCTACTGAGAACCCGGAGATCTGGACAGATGACTTCAAAGAGGAACTCCGCCAGACGATGGCCGAGGCGATCAAGCTCGAAAAAAACTTCATTCGCGATTGCCTGCCGGTGTCTGCGGTTGGATTGAATCTGGAGGACTTCCATCAGTATATTGATTACATCGCGGATCGTCGCCTTGAAAGTTGCGGATTGGCCCCCTTGAAAGGTGATATTCAAAACCCATTCCCCTGGTTGGCCGAAATGATCGACATCAAGAAGGAGCAAAACTTCTTTGAAGGTCGGGTCACTGAATACCAGAAATCCACAGCTCTTGGAAACATCGATGACGATGAGCTCTAAATCATTCTCTCATAAATAACCGAACACCCATCAGCCTTGTTGGTTTTTAGCACGTAGAAGACCTCCATGGCCGATCCCGGCACCTCAGGGTGCCTGACAAAAAACAAACCCTAACGAATAAAACCCTAATTAACCAAACCTGCTCCAATGTACCGCTCCATATCCCTCGAAGAAGATCTCGCCCTGAAGAAAGTTATCACCGACCGCGCGTCCGCCCCGATATCGGAGCGGTTTGATTGGTGTGCCGTGCTCGGCGAACAAACCAGTGACCGTGTGCCGCAAATCCTGGTTACTCGCGGACACGAAGAAGAAGAACTCTCACTGGCGAAAGTCGCTGACACGATTGGTAGCGCACTAACCGATTTGCTTATTTCACGACAGGAGGCGGAAGAGAAAATTTTCAACGATGAGAACCGCATGTTTGTTTCCAATGTGGCGAACAGTGTGGCGACGTCTCTGACCGAACAAGTGCAGGACGGTGGGCAGCTTCGTCTTACCCGCAATGATCTTTACCTCTTGATCGAAAAGGCACTGATTGAAAATGATGCCCATGATGTTGCCAAATCACTGGTGTTTTCCCGCTCGCTTGAGCGCAATGGTGAAGTGATTGTTTCGGAAGAACCCCAGACGATGCCGGTGCGCTTGATTCGTCGGAATGGGAACGTGGTGCCGTGGAGTCAGACCAAGATTGAGATCGCGGTGCGCAAGGCTTTTCTCTCCATCAAAGAAGACCCTGAGGCCGCCGTCAAGGTGTCCAATGCCGTAACGGAGACGATTCGCAATGGCGACTCAGCCTTTGCGCATATTGAAAATGTTCAGGATTTGGTGCAGGAGGAATTGATGCGTCAGGGATACTTCAAGGCCGCGGAAGCTTACATCCTTTACCGTGCGCAGCGGGCGCAGATGCGTCTTGACGAACAACCGGTCGAGGACCCGAATCAGGAGTCGATGATTGTGGTCACCGAGGATGATGGTGGCACGGAATTCTGGGATGGTACCGAGTTACGTAAGCGGATTACCTTTTCATGTATTGGATTGGAGTTGTGTCTGAGCGAGGCGGAAATCGAGCAAGAACTGCGGCGTTCGATCGGAACGGAAATCACTCGTGAGGCTTTGAAATCGACCATTATTCTCAATGCCAAGTCGTTGATTGAGAAGGATGCGGACTTTGCCAAATTTGCCGGACGGATTCTGCTGACTTATATTTACGAGGAAGTGCTCGATTGGAATATTTTAACCGATGGGATCCGGGCTTTGAAAACGGCACACCAGGAAAGCTTCAAGAAATACCTTGATCACGGCGTGAAGATCAAGCGGATCTCTCCCGAGGTGGTGGCTCATTATGATCTTAAAAAGTTGGCTGTCGCGCTCGACCCTACTGCCGACCTGGACTTCGACTACCTCGGTATCCAGACACTTTATGATCGTTATTTGATCGTGGATAAAACCGGTGAAAAACCGCGCCGACTCGAGACTCCGCAGTTCTTTTGGATGCGGGTGTCGATGGGGCTTTTCCGTGGCGAAAAAGAGCAACAAGAAGACTGGGCCATCCGTCTTTACTCACTCTACAAAGGGCGGAGGTTCTGTTCCTCGACGCCTACGTTGTTTAACTCCGGGACACTGCACTCGCAGCTTTCTTCCTGCTACCTGTACAAGGTGGACGATACCATTGAAAGCATCATGCAGCGTGGGATCGCTGACAATGCGTATCTCTCGAAGTGGGCTGGTGGTCTCGGAGGTTCCTGGACGGCAGTGCGTGGCACCGGCGGATACATCCAGGGAACCAATGGAGAGTCCCAAGGAGTGGTTCCATTCCTGAAACTGCACAATGATCAGCTGGTTGCCGTGAACCAAGGGGGCAAACGCCGTGGGTCCGGATGCGCTTATCTCGAGTCTTGGCATAACGATATCGAAGACTTTCTTGAGCTGCGTAAAAATACGGGTGATGAACGCCGCCGTTGCCACGACATGAATACCTCCAACTGGATTCCGGATTTGTTTATGAAGCGCATGGAGGCCCGACAGGATTGGTCCTTGTTCAGGGCGAATGAAACACCGGACTTGCACGACCTCTACGGCAAAGCCTTCGAGTTGCGATACGAAGAGTATGAGCAGCAGGCTGCCGATGGAAAAATCTGGACCCGGAAGATGCCAGCGATCGAGTTATGGAAGGGCATGCTGAAGATGATTTTTGAAACCGGTCATCCCTGGATCACCTTCAAGGACCCCTGCAACCTGCGATCACCTCAGGATCATTGCGGTGTGATTCATTCGTCCAACCTCTGCACCGAGATTACACTGAATACCTCCGATGAGGAAACCGCCGTTTGTAACCTCGGATCGGTGGTGCTCGACACCCATATCACCAAGGATGGATCGCTTGACCACGATATGCTCAAGGAGACGATTACCGTGGCGATCCGCGCACTCGATAACGTGATCGATATCAACTTTTATCCAACCGAGGCTGCGAAAACCGCCAACAGCCGTCACCGCCCGATTGGTATGGGAGTGATGGGCTTGCAAAACGCGCTCTACAAGAAGGGGCTGTCATTTGCTTCGGATGCTGCCGTTGACTTTAACGATGAGTTCATGGAGGCGATTGCCTATTATGCATACAATGCTTCCAGTGATCTGGCTGCTGAGTCCGGCACCTATTCCAGCTACGAAGGTTCGAAGTGGGACCGCGGGATTCTTCCTCAGGACACGGTTGATTTACTCGAAGACGAGCGTGGTATGCCGGTGGATGTGCCGCGTGGTGCCAAGATGGACTGGAGCCATCTGCGCAAGAAGATTGCCGAGCACGGGATGCGCAACTCCAATGTGCTGGCGATCGCGCCTACGGCAACGATTTCCAATATCATGGGAACGACGCCCTGTATCGAGCCGAACTACAAAAACCTCTATGTAAAGAGCAACCTGTCCGGTGATTTCATTGTGCTTAACCGTGAGCTTGTCAATGACCTCAAGAGTGAGGGGCTTTGGAACCAGGATATGCTGGATCAGTTGAAATACTTTGATGGTGAGCTGTCGGATATCGAGGATATGCCGGAAGCGCTCAAGGAGAAACACAAGACCGTGTTTGGTGTCGGATACAAGGCGATCATTGATGCCGCGGCACGCCGCCAGAAGTGGATCGACCAATCGCAGTCCGTGAACCTCTTCCTCGCCGAGCCGGATATGAAAACGCTGAGTCACATGTATCGACATGCATGGCACACCGGTCTGAAAACCACTTACTACCTGCGCACTCTGCAGGCGTCGAATATTGAGAAGTCCACCATCGACGTGAAGAAGGAAGTGCGTGGTGTGGCCAGCGGTCAGAAGAAACAATACACCGAGGCTGAAAAAAATGCCTGCTCGATCGACGCCATGCTGAATGGTGGAGAGTGTGAGGCTTGTCAGTAGCCGAGGTCTTCAATCTAGCAGAAAAAAATCAGGCCCTCTTTCTCCGAGTGAGAAGGAGGGCTTTTTTCTGTTTTGCGGAGTGGTATTATGGAGTGCTCCGGCTTGACGGAGCTTTGTGGTAGGCGGGGCTTGACCCGCGTGGTGGCGTGCTCGAGTAGAAAAGCGGAGTCGAGCCTCCGCAGTCCGAAAGGGGGCAATGGCCCGGTCGGTGGGATACGATGAACCGCCCCTTGCCAGTTCACCAGAGAAACAGGAAAGTGGGGATGTTTCTACTCTTCTGTCGTCGAGGCTTCCGAAGCATCAACCTCTCCAGAATCAGGCGCGGGAATCGCCGGGGATTCGACGACGGGTGACGGGGCTTCATCGGTCAGGCTGCTGACGCCTGCGGTGCGACCGATCGAGCGCATCAGGCTGGCAGGGAGTTTAAGAATGCTGCCGATCAGAGAGCATGATGGAAGGGTGCAGAGCAGGGCGGCGGCGGTGAACAGACGGAGAGTTTTCATGGTAGGGTGTGGATAGAGGAACGTTATGGAAAAATCAGGTTTAGTCTAGGTTGATCATCATGTGCGTCAATGAACAATTCCAGAGGGGAGTTACGATTCCGGCAGCTCGCGGATTTCCAGTCGCATGAAGAGTTTGCCGTCTGGGTAATCTTCGCTTGGTAAGGCGCTGCGGTAGTGAAGACTTTCCAGAGGAGGGGTCAGGGGCGTGCGTTCAATCTCAAGGGGGGTGCCGGATGTGTTCCAATCGATCAGGTTGCCGGATTCCTGCACGGTGAAGCTCAGGTCATCGGCATTCATGTTTCGCTGGAATCCGAGAGTGAAGTAGGTCTCGTTTGTTTCGCTGATGCTCAGGTCGCGGAAGGCACTTTTGGGGGCTTGGTCCATTGAGGCCTCCAGCGGGTGGGTTCCGAGGAAGTATTCTGCCAGGTGGGGGAGGCCGTCGAGATCGGGATCATCGTTGGCTCCGGCATCCGGGATGCCGTGTGAGCGTAGCCATGCTTGGAAATTCCAGCTATCGACCACGCCCGGCTGGCCGTGATTGCTGTGGCTGGCGCGCCAGTTGCTGGCGATGTTGTGGTCGGGGAGCGACCATGGATCTTGCAGGACCAGGCTGGCTCCGGTGCCATCGGCCGCTTCGGGCCATGGTGAGATGTCATCGTAGGTGAACTCACGGATCAGGTTGCCGGCGCTGTTGCCGTCACCGTAGGACAGGCGCAGTGTTTCTCCTCCATTGGAGAGGCTTTTATCGAACTCTCCGGCGATGGGTTGTCCGGTTCCGTAGCGGCTTTCGAAGGCTGCCTTGTCTTTCACCACCAGTACCCGGGCTCCGGGCTCCAAGGTGGTGATGTCGGCTCCGGTAAAGTCGAAGCTAATGCCGTCGGCGATCCGCACGGCGTTGAGATCCAGTGGCTGGGAGCCAACATTCATTAGTTCGATAAACTCAAAGTCGCTGGGATCCAGGGAAGCTCCGAGTTCACCCGGAGTGGTTGGGCCGAGTGGGTGGTAATGAATTTCACTGACAACCAGAGTGTTGCGGAACAGCGAGATGTCCGGGGCGGTGCTGGTGAATTCGAGTGGAGCCGACCAACGGCTCCAGCGCCCGGTTTGGTCCTGGTGCCTGACTCGTGCCCGGTAGGTTTTTCCGACTTTGAGCTGGGACGGGGGCACTTGGATTTGCCGGGTATTTCCGTCCCAAGCGGCGGAACCACTTTCCCAGACGGGGGTGATTTCATACTTCCATGGGTCGCCTGGAGTGTAGTGGCTTAGGTTCGGGTCATAGATCTCGCCGACCCTCCATTGGATTTGAGCAACTTGTCCACCATTGCTTTGAAAGGAGGAGCTTTCGAGGGTGATATTGGATGTTGGGTGGCCGGGGGTGCCATGGTAGCTGATACTTGGTGTGCCTGGGATCGAGCTGTCGGCATTGGCCTGGGATTTGGATTCGAGCTGATCTCCCCCAAAGGACCCCGGTTTAGGGAAATCCCTCATGTAGTTGGCCATATCGGCGAAGCCATTCCAGTAGCTGCTTCCCTCGATGCGATACCAGTTCCCTTGATAGCGCTTTCTCGGGTGCTGGTTCCACATCGCCTGATTGGCATCGACCAGGGTGTTGGTGGTGGTTCCGCTGGAGCTGCCACTGAGGAGAGTGACGATTTCATCGACACTGCGGTCGTATTGGCCATTCCAGAGAAGCAGATCCTGAAGTTCACGGACACGGTTTTGGTAGGCGATGAAATACTCGGGGTGATCGAGCGATCGGTGCAGGTCTTCCCACCACGCGTAGGGGTCACGGTTGTGGTGCTGTGCATCTTCAAACAGGAGGTCAACGTCCCATATCGATGGGTGCCAGCGGTCGGTTTCCGAGTTGTGCCAGTAGATGACATTTTGCTCTTTGCGCAGGTCCGAGTTATTGAGGGCTAGGTTCAGCGTGTTCCATGTGTAGTAGACAGGGAGCTCGAGGTTGTCGGCCCACCACTGGGCGCTGTTGGTGGATTTGTAGCCAGTGATGAAGGCGCTGAGGTCGGAAGCATCATCAACCTGAGAGCCGTCCTGGTACCACTTGGAGGCGGTGGCGCCGTTGGTGCTGCCAGAAACATTTAGTTTGTAGAGGTTGCCTGTCGGAAGGTCGTGTTGTTCGAAAAAACTACGGTCCGGGTGTTGTTGGGCGGTGTAGATTCCCCAGAAATCTCCGTCGTATTGGCTGCTGGGGCTGGATTCGGAGGCGTCATCGATGACCCGGAAATGGAAGTGGAACATTTTGGTGGCATGGGCACCCGCCAGGTTGTTGACTTTGCTCATCAGGCTTTCCTGAAAGAGCATGCCGCTCATCGGGTAGCGGTCGTTGCGCCACCACGGTGACTCACCGGTCTGGATGCTGAATTTGTCCCACTCCGCGGCCATTTTTTTGCCGTAGTCATCTTTTGCTTGGAAGCGATGCCCGCGGTTGAAATTGAGTTTCCATTTGTTATGTCCCATTCGGTAGGTTGATCCGGAGCCCTTGTTGCGGAACTTGATGTGGTCGTAAACTTTTCCATCGTAGACCAGAGTGCCCTCGAAGTATTGTTCGTTGTAGCTGCCATTCCACTGACTGTTTTCGATGTCGGTGTTGTTGGCTATGAGGTGGTAGACCGGCAGGCGGCCAAGCTCGGCGCTGCTGTAGGTGACCTGAGCCGAGCCACTGTCGATTTTCCCCGACCAAGACGGCAGACCGTTGTAACAAAAATAGGCAAAATTGGCTTGGGTGTCATCGCCGTAGGGGAGGCGCATGCAGTGGTTCAGTGTGTCGGTTACCGTAATACGGTATCGGATCAGGCGGCGGTGAACTTGTACGCTTCCCGGGATGGTGACACTGTAGATGGCATCTCCGGCGGCGAGATCTCCCTGGTTGCCGGTGTCCACCATGTTGAGTTTGATCCATTCGGAGGCGTCTTCATAGTCAGCATCCGAGCGACGGATGTAAGTTCCGGGGTCGACAATTTGATAGGCAAGTTCGACGGATTGGATACCGTTGGGGTCGGTGCATTTGGCGCTGATGACGACGGCTTCGCCTGCTGCGGGTTGTTCCGGCAGGTGTTGCACTTGACGGACCTGAGGTGCCGCTTTGCTGGAATACGAATGATTCTGCGCCATGGGTGACGGGCTGCTGTCCCCCCCTGATCCTGAGTTTGCGACTTCGCTGAGCTCCAAGTCAAAGTGGCAATCACCGCTGGTCAGGCGTTGATTAAACATCTGAACGGCAATCAGATTGTTGCCGTCGACCAGATAATCTTCCGGAGTTTCGAGAATCTGGCTGATGTAAATGGCACCATCTGATTCCGAGCGGCTGTCTGTGGCTGTGGCCGTGTGTGGTGACGGGTTTGCCGCTTCTCCCGGTGCGAGGTTCTGGTAGACCGGGCTGCCGTTGATCCAAATTTTGATGCCGTCATCGTAGCGGAGGCTGAGCTGGAGTTGCTCGATGGCTGAAGCATCACCGACGGTGAAGGTTTTGCGCAGGAACAGGGTGCTGTAGTTGCCATACATATCTGAGATGAAAGTGTTCAGATGGCTTTCTCCGTAACCCATCGGTGCCGTGGCTGTCGCCCAGTCGCTATTTTCCACAAAGCCGAAGTCCTGCCACCAATTGAGACCTCCGTCATCGTCGCTCGGGTCGGATGTTCCCTTGTGGTATCTCCACTGGATGGATTCCTTCGAGATGAAGGTGCTACTGGCACCGCTGCCTGCACAGACCGATGGCTCGCCGGATGCCCGCCAGCTGCCACCGAGGTCGTTATCGAGTGAGGGATGGATCAACTCCATCGAGGAACCGGTGCCTCTGGCTCCCAGCGGCCATGGGAAGCCAACGCCGTAATCGACGGTGTCGATGGTTTCCCCGAGTGGGTTTTTCAAGGTGATGGTTTCCCCCTCGTTGCTTAATTTTCCTGTCCATGGCCCGAGTGCGCTGACTCCGAATTTGGTGAGGATAGCATGGGGGTTTTCGGCAATGATCAGGTAGGCTCCGGGGGCGAGGCTGGTTGATTCCGGCAGGCTGTAACGGACGCCGTCGGTGAATTGCCAATGGCTGAGATCCACGCTTTCGCTACCGTTGTTGTAAAGCTCGATAAACTCGACGGCTTCGGTATTTGGCTCCGGATCGTAGTGAATTTCATTGATCACCACATTCCCTTGCACTGTTCCTTGAAGGAGCAGGCATAAGGTGGACAGCGAGGATAGGATCCAGAAGGGTGCGAAGCCGGACGGCATGCGCATAGATTAGGGGCAAAATGGAAAATGTAAACCCGTGAAAACCAGTGGGTTATACAGGGTGTCGGCTTAGCGGCAGCGTGCCAGAGTCGACAGCATGTAGCCGGTGCCGTAGGCGTAGTGGTAATTATACAAGGGGTAGTCCCACCAGGAGCCGTTTTTCTCCTGTTTCGGGATCAGGATGGCTGCCAGCTTTTCCTTCCACGGGCCTTGCTCTTCTTTGGGTAGGATGTGGATGCATTCGCTGGCGTAATAGTGGCCGTAGTAGTAAAAATAGCCGGCGACAGCAGCCGGAGCCTCATGTGGAACCGGGCGTTTGCGGCCGTGATCGAGCCAGCCTTGGCGGTCGACCAGTCGTTGCAGGAAGGTGCGGATGACGTCGTCGGTGACGGCGGTGTCATCGAACTTGCGCAGGGCGGCATTGCAGACCTGGGAGCGGCCGAGTGATCCAGCGGCGCGGTTGATTGGCAGGCGTGGGCGGCGTCGGTGTTCGCGGGCGTAGACGTAAGTGAAGTCGGCATTGCGTTGTTCCTGGATGCAGCGAATGCAGGTTTTGATCAGCCGTGGTGGTAGCTCCAGGTCCATCGTGCTGGCGGCATCGTGCATGCCGAGCAAGGCGGTTGCCGTGGTGAAGCTGGTGGGCATACCGGACGGCCGCACAGTATTTTGTTTGAAATCCAGGTAGCCAAACCCGCCGTTGATATCTTCGTAGCGCTTGAGCTTGGCGATCTGGGTGAGGGCCTGCTCTTTGTAGACCTTTCGTTTTTCCGGGTCGTCGTGGTAGCGGTAGAGGGAGGCCAGTGCCCTTAGGCCATAGGCGTGAGCCCAGATATTGTAGGTGGCTTTCGGGTTGATGCTGCGTGTTTTTGGCAGCACTTCGAGCAGCCATTGTTCACCTCGGGCAATGGACTTCAGGGTGTCGGGCCGTTGGTCACGGGATTCGAGCAGCCCGTGCAGGGCGAGTGCCGAGCTCGCGGTATGAAACGCCTGGTGGCCGTCTGGCAAGGGAGCGAAAATGTTCAGTCCCTTGGTGCGCGTCGGACCACCCCATGAGCCGTCCTTGTTCTGATGGCCGACCAGGAAATCGACGCCTTTGGTCATGGCGGATTCGAGATCCGGATTGGCCATGAGGCTGGATCCAAGCAGGACGAGGATGGCAAAGGTGCGCAGCATACCGGTGAGGCGTGTGATATTTTTTCGAGGGAAGGGAAGATGCCCGCCTACTTCTTGACGATGACCTGTCCTTTTTCCAGTCCCTTGGTAATGACCGCCCAGCTACTGCTTGAGGCACCAATGCTAACGGTGCGAGAGGCGGTTTTTCCGTCGGCCAGTTTGACTTGCACGCTGAAGCTGCCATCGGCTTCCTGGCTGATGTAGTCGCAGGGGACTTTCAGGGCCTTGTCGATTTTTGAACTGCTCAGTTTGACGGTGGCTTTCATTCCGGGCACGGCGAGTGAGCCATCTGGCAGGGATGGTTCCAAGGTGACGAGGAACTTACCGTTGGTTTGTGGACGACTGGCAACCTGGCTGAGTTTGACGGGGATGGTTTGATAGCGGTTGCTTTCGCTGATGGCGGTGCCACTTGGTTTGGCATGCAGTGCCTGAAGTTGGTTGGCTCCGGCGAATGCGGAGAGCTGGAGTGGGCTGTCTGCCGGGATGAAGGTCATCACGGTGGTTTTGGCAGGAAGTTTTCCACCTATTTTGAGGATCTTAGCAGCGGCTTCGGGAGACCAGTGGCCTTGTTCGATGCTGCCATAGTAGATGGAACCGTCAGCTGGGGCCACGATGTTCATCATTGCCCGGTCCGCTTTGAGTTTGGCCAGGTTCTCTTTGGCTTGTTCATCATCACGCTCGGCTTTGGCGACGGCGAGTCGCTTGAGCTCGAGTTCGCGTGGAAGCTGTGCTTTTGCCGAGGCGTTGGCAATCTGGGCATTTTTTAATGCAAGCTGGCTCGAGAGCAGTCGGCGTGGGATGACGGTGCTGAGTGCCTTTTCGGAGTCAATTTTTGCCTTTTTCAGGGCGATTTCCGAAGCCTCCACTGCATTCTGGGTGCGGGTCAGGATGATTTCCTCGGTTTCTTCAATTTTGTCATCCTCCTTATACATAATGAGGAGCTGCTTGAGTTCCTCTTTAATGTAGGAAAGTGCTTGCTCGGACTTTTTGACGGAATACTTGGCATCGGCGATGTCTTTTGGGTGGCCGATTTCAGTGTACCATTTCAGGTTTTCGGCCAGTTCCTTTTCGAGGCGGGCCGCATCTTCGAGTTTCCTTGGCGTGTTGATTTCGAGTTGTGCCAATTCGTGTTTCGCCTGGGCAAGTGTCAGTTCAGCGGATTTCCGTTGTTTTTCCACTTTGGCGATGTGCTTGTCGAGATTTTCGCTGTCGATGCCGATCAGGACATCTCCTTTTTTGACCACGCTGCCTTGCATGACCAAGCTGGTGATGGAGAAGTCTGTCCAAGCATCGGGTTGAATCCGGATGGCCAGGCTTTGAGAGGGAAGAAAGGTCGCTTGCAGCTCGGTGTCGATCTGGAAGGTTTTTTCTTCAACCGTGAAGTCGTCAGCGCGGGAAATCAGGCTGAGGGCGGGAAGGAGGATGGCGCAGGTAAGTAGGGTGTGTTTCATGGAAGGTCGGAAGGTCGGAATGGATGGGAGTCGGAGTAGAAGCGTCGCGGTTAATAGGATTTTTTTCGAGCAATCCAAATTGTGTGGGTTCGGCGTTTGCTTCCCTTGTGGGCTGCGGCGACCGCGTGTTCGTGGGCGTCGAATCCGGCTTTACGCAGTGTTCTGGTGAAAGCTTTATCGCTGCGTGCTGACCATACGGCGAGCAGGCCGCCTCCTTTCAATGCGTGTTGAATTTCACGCAGGCCTTTTAAGGTGTAGAGACTGTCGTTGTTCTTGCCGTGGAAGGCCGAGGGTCCGTTGTCAACATCGAGTAAAATGGCGTGGTACTCGGCATGGGCTTGGCGGATCAACTTCTGAACCGGCTTGATTTGGATGTCGATTCTCGGGTCGTCGAGTAGGCCTGGATTGAGGCTGGACAGGTGGGTGCGGTTCCAATCGACGATGGCGGAGGTGAGCTCGGCGACGACAAAGCGGGCCCGTTGCTTGTGGATCGTCCGGCTGGCGGCTGCCAGAGTGTATCCCATGCCAAGTCCGCCGATGAGGAATTTCGGCTGTTTGACCGGAGCAAAGGGACTGCATGCCAGTTCGGCGAGCGTTTCCTCGGATCCGTGGGAAAAGCTGGTCATCAGCTGTTCCCCCTGTGAGCAGATCATAAAGGTGCCGTCGTGTTCGATGAGTTCGAGGGATTCGCCTTCGGGAGTCGTGGTTTTTGCGATGTGCTTGTAAGGTTTCATGAGGATGTGGGAAAAGAAAAGTTAGGTCGTTTCTGTTATTTTTGGAACTTTGTCTTGATAGAGGCCTCGGTGATGTGCTAGGGTTCGTATGCTATGTCAGAAGAACCTCAAGAACAATCACAAGCTGTTGAACCGACGGCGCCCCAGTCACCTCCGCCTGCCGCACCTCAAGGTCCGGTTCCCGGAGCGGATAAAAAGATCCTGGCGGGAGTTCTCGGTATTATATTGGGTAGTCTTGGAATCCACAAATTTGTTTTGGGATACCAAAAGGAAGGCATCATTATGCTGGTGATTTCGTTGGTGAGTTGTGGTTTCGCAAGTCCGGTAATGGGAATTATTGGGCTGATTGAAGGAATCATGTACATCACTAAATCCGATGAGGAATTTGTGAATACCTATATTACAAATCAAAAGCCCTGGTTCTAGGCCACGGGCTCAATCTTTTTTTTGGTTGGTTGTTTCATAAACAGAGCACCCCGCTTGTTGATTCAGGCGGGGTGCTTGTTTTTAATGATTGAAAGGGGGGCGATGAGGAGCCCAATACGTGAAACTGTAATCGTCACCCCCTGAAAACCGTCTGACGGCTTTCAGATTTAGGCCAGTGCGGTGAGGCGGCGGCACACTTCCTCGACATTTTCGCGGGTGTTGAAGGATGAGATGCGGAAGTAGCCTTCACCGGCTGCTCCGAAGCCAGACCCCGGGGTGATCACGACCTGGGCTTCTTCGAGCATTTTGTCGAACATTCCCCAGGAGTCGACGCCTTCCGGGCACTGAACCCAGACGTAAGGCGCGTTTTCGCCGCCGAAGGTTTTGAGTCCGATTTCCTGACAGGTTTTCAGCAGCAAGGCCGCGTTGCCCATGTAGTGTTCGATCAGGGCGGAAACCTGGGCCTTGCCTTCCGGTGAGAAGACGGCGGCGGCTCCGCGTTGGACGGGATAGGAAGCACCGTTGAACTTGGTCGACTGGCGTCGGTTCCAGAGTGCGTGTAAGCTGACCTCTTCGCCGGTCGAGCTGGTTACGGTGAGGGATTTCGGGATGACGGTGTAGCCGCAGCGCACGCCGGTGAATCCTCCGTTTTTGGAAAAGGAGCGGAATTCGATGGCACAGTCGTGAGCGCCTTCGATCTCAAAGATCGAGTGAGGGATGGCCGGATCCTGGATGAAGGCTTCGTAGGCTGCATCGAAGAGAATGATCGAGCCGTTTTCCTTGGCGTAATCGACCCAGGCTTGAAGTTGCTCTTTGGTGGCAGTGGTTCCGGTCGGGTTATTTGGGTAGCAGAGGTAGATGAGGTCGACTTTTTCTTCTGGAATGGCCGGGGTGAACTGGTTGTCGGCGGTGCAGGGGAGGTAGACAAGCCCGTCGTAGGCTCCATTTTCATCGGCTTCACCGGTGTTGCCGGCCATGACGTTGGTGTCGACGTAAACCGGGTAGACGGGGTCGGTGATGGCGATTTTGTTGCCTGGGCCGAAGATGTCGAGGATGTTGCCTGTGTCGCACTTGGATCCGTCCGAGACAAACACCTCATCGGCGGAAATATTGAGCCCTGCGAACTGGTTTTCGATGATGGCATCGCGCAGGAAGCCATAGCCTTGTTCCGGGCCGTAGCCGTGGAAGGTTTCAGCGACCCCTTGTTCGTCGACGGCCGTTTTCATGGCGTCACGCACGGCCTGGGGCAGGGGTTCGGTAACGTCACCGATGCCACAGCGGATGAGGTCGCCGGTTTTGTCCGGGTTGGCTTCAGTCCAGTTGTTGACGCGGCGGGCGATTTCCGGGAAGAGATACCCGGCTTTCAGCTTGAGGAAGTTTTCGTTGATGGTCATGGGATTAAAATGGGTGATGGGTGATGGAAATTTGTGATTTGTGATTTGTGATTGGTAATAAATGGAGCGTGCCTTAGCGCTTGGTTTTACGGCGGGCAAGGATGATGATTGTAGTGGTAATGGCAAGAAAAACTACGGCGATGATGGCAAAGCCTTTCAGTAGTCGGTCGATGATGAGTTCGGTGCTTTCTTCCGGTTGGCTTGCGGGTGCCTGATAACCGGGGTCGGTTTTGAGCAAGACACATGCCTCATTGATCTCAACGCCCGAGAGACCTTGAAAAACCGGTCCGATTTCGGGGTCGTCGTAGACCGGTTTGAGTAGGGTCTCGGAGATGAATTGTTTGAATTGTTCGTGAACCTCACCGGCGTTATCGGATTGGATTGCGGTGATTTTGGGGAATGGGGCACCGTCGACGAGTTCGGGCTGAATAGTCAGGGTGGCATTGATGTAGCGATTTTCATCACTGCGCATGCGCGATTTGGTTGGAAATGAAATATCGGCGATGATGCCCGACTCGGTGATTTCGCGGATGTAGAGTTTTCCTTGGTGTGGTTTCAGGATTTCAAAGGTGGCGATGGCGAGGTTCATCTCTTCGGCGGTGAGGCGCATCTCGGCTTGGTGTCGGGCTTCGACGTTGTGGCGGAATCCGACCAGCTTGCTTTTGAGTTCGACCTGTTCGCTTTCCCTGCCTGAGGTGTCAACCATCTCGATGGATTTTGGTTTTTCATCCGTGAAGGACTCCACCATGTCCCGGGTCTGGAAGTAGGACCAGATCAGGAAGGTCACCATGCCTAGGGCGATGGTCCCGGCGATGATAAAGATCGAGCAGCCGGCAAAGGGGGAAAATTTTCCCTTGGTCGGATCGTTTTCTGGCTGCTGATCCTGATCGTCAAGTGCTTGAGGCTCAGTGCCGGTCGGCTGGGAATTGGACATGCAGGGGAGTTATGCTTTTTTTTGAGAAATTCACAGGATTTTTCAGGAATTATTGGGTCAGCGTGAAAATTCGGGGTTGGCATTTGAGTGTTCGGGCTTATGAGTTCGGCATGTCGAAGATTCTTGTTGGCCTTTCCGGGGGGGTGGATTCCGCTGTTGCAGCTGCGTTGTTGCTTGAGCAAGGGCATGAGGTAGCCGGGGGATACATGAAAAACTGGATCAACGAAGATGAGATTGCCGGTGAGTGCCCATGGGAGCAGGATGTGGAGGATGCTCATGCCGTGGCCAAGAAGCTGGGTATCGAATTCCGGGTGGTGGATTTAATTGACCAGTATCGTGGGCGTATCGTCGATTATATGCTTGAGGGATACCGCAGTGGGATTACGCCGAATCCGGACGTGTATTGTAACCGCGAGATGAAATTTGGTGTGTTTCTCGATTATGCCTTGTCGCAGGGCTTTGAGGCGGTGGGCACGGGGCATTATGCCCGGAGGCGGGAGCGGGCTGACGGCACGGCGGATATTTTGCGTGGTGCGGACCCGAATAAGGACCAGAGTTATTTTTTGTCGTTGATGGAGCAACGTCAGGCCTGGCACGCCCGATTCCCGTGTGGGGAAATGCTCAAGCCAGAAGTGCGCGATGTCGCCCGGCGCTTCGATTTGCCGGTGGCAGGGAAAAAAGACAGCCAGGGGATTTGTTTTATCGGCAATGTCAAGATGAGCGATTTTCTTCGCCATTATGTGCCGGATAGCCCGGGTGAGATTGTCGATCTCGATGGCAAGGTGCTGGGACGGCACAAGGGGCTGCACCTCTACACCCTGGGCCAGCGGAAAGGTCACGGCGTGGCCTCTCCGCGTGAGGGAATGGCCTATGTGGTGGTCGGTAAGGACGCCGAAAACAATCAGCTCATTGTCGGCTGGGATCAGCAGGACACACCGGGGCTCTATACCAAGAGCTGCGTTGTTGGCACTGTGTCATGGGTCAACAAAGCGGTGACATCGCCGCGTAAGATCGAGGCCCAGCCGCGTTACCGGGCGAAGAGTGAGCCGGTGATGGTGACTCCCCGGGATGACGGTAAGCTGGATGTCGAGTTTGTGCGGCCCCAACGGGCGGTGACCGCCGGGCAAATCTGTGCTTTTTACGAGGGCGGCACCTTGCTGGGTGGCGGGGTGTTTGAACGCTTATCCTAGGGCTCTGAGATTGGCAGAATGAAAACGCGCTTTGCTCCATCCCCCACCGGTCTTTTGCACCTCGGGCATGTCTATGCCGCCAAGTTTGCATTCGACTTGGCTCGCGAGCACGGCGGTTCGTTTTTGCTGCGTTTTGAAGACATTGACACCACCCGGGTGCGTGAGAAATACTACGCGATGATCGAAGAAGATCTGGTGTGGTTAGGATTTTCCTGGCAAGGATCTGCGCTTCGGCAGGTGGATCGCTTGGATGCTTATACCGATGCCTTGCAGCGATTGAAATCGCTCGGTGTGGTGTATCCTTGCTTTTGTACCCGACGCGAGATTCAGGAGGAAATGGCCGCGATGGCTCATGCTCCCCATGGCCCTGAGGGGCCACTTTACCCTGGGATCTGTAAGTCACTTTCCTCGTCGGAGCGTGAGCAACGACTGGCCAGAGGTGATTCGCATTGTTGGAGGCTGGATGCCGCAAAAGTGAGTGATGATCTAGGCCCTTTGTTTTTTGAAGATGTCTTACACGGAAGCATCGAGATGGATTTGTCGCTTCTCGGAGATGTGGTTTTGGCACGTAAGGACATCGCGACGTCCTATCATCTGGCGGTGGTGGTGGATGACGCTGCCCAGGAAGTGACGGATGTCACCCGGGGGGAAGACTTGCTGGCCTCGACCCATGTGCACCGGGCGTTGCAGTCGTTATTGGACTTGCCGGTTCCCCGGTATCATCATCACCGGCTTATTTGTGATGAAGAAGGCAAACGTCTCGCGAAGAGGGATGAGGCTTTGAGCGTCCGCCATCTGCGGGAGCAGGGGAAAACACCGGAAGAGGTGCTGCAGGAGATAGCTTTACATCTCCTTTACACACAGGATTGAGAAAGCGGACTACCTTCGGATCATCAAAGTAAGATGATCCGATGAAACGTAGAGAAATTGTCAGAATATTTGGAGGCACGGTGATTGCCGGAGCTGTTGGTTCGAAACTGATGGCCCATCCGGTCCGTCACCGTCACTGGCATCCACCAGTGTTGCCTCATGTCCGCCCTACACCGCACCCGTTGCCGCGTCACAGCCAACCGGTCGTTGTCCGCTCGGTTGATGTCAAGGCGACGATCGTGGGCCGTTTGGCAACCACGGTGATGACCATGGACTTACACAACCCAGGTCACCGTCAACAGGAGGCGGTGGTCATGATTCCAGTTGGCGTATCGGCCACCATCCGGGAGTTTGGCATGGAGGGTGCCCATGGCAAGTTTCCTGCCAAATTGATTCCACGAGAGGAGGCTCGCAGAATTTACGATGAAATTGTGCGCCGTTCACTCGACCCCGCGTTGTTGGAATTTGCCGGGAATGGTATGGTGAAGTCTTCGGTTTTTCCGGTTCCGGCAGGGGGCAGCAGCTGCATCCGTTTGGTGTATGAGGAAATGTTGGAGGTGGATGGTGAGCGGGTGGATTACACCTTGCTGCGGACGGAATCACCTCAGTATGCAGTCCCGTGGTCGGTTCAAATCGACTGGACCTTACCCGGCGGATTGGCCGGGGTGTATTCTCCGAGTCATGATTTGTTGGAACAACGAAAAGGCCCCAAGAGGATGGTTCTAACGAACCGGGGGAAGATGCAGCCTGGGAACTTGATGTTGTCGGCTACCCGACGGAAGAAGGATCATGTCACGGCCTCATTGATGGCTTATCCGTCGAACAAGGTGGGGCCGGGGGGCAAGGAGGATGGTGGGTATTTTCTCCTCTTGCTATCACCTCCTGAGCTGAAGGAAGAGACTGCAGTGAAGCGTGAGCTCACGCTGGTGATTGACAAATCCGGGAGTATGGCGGGAGGTAAGATGGATCAGGCATTAAAGGCCGCGAGTCAGGTGATCGAGGGGCTGGATGACGGGGAGTTTTTTAACATTCTGGTTTATAATGAAGCGGTGGAATCCTTTGCTGATCTTCCGGTGAAAAAAACAGCGCAAAGCCTGCTGGATGCCCGTGATTATCTGAGTGGCGTTCGGGTGAGTGGAGGGACCAATATTCATGATGCCTTGATGCGGGCGGTGCAACAGGATGTAAGCCCTGGCTCCTTGCCCATTGTCTTGTTTCTTACCGACGGGGTGCCCACGATAGGCCAGACCCATGAGAAAAAAATCAGAGACGGGGTGGCTGCCGCTAACCGGCATGGACGACGTATTTTTACCTTTGGCGTCGGGGTGGATGTGAATACTCCCTTGCTTTCGCGCCTTGCGGATGACAGTCGGGCAAGGGCATCCTATGTGTTGCCGAAAGAGGATGTGGAAGTCAAAGTCGCTAGAGTGTTTCGCAGGCTTTCCGGTCCGGCGCTCAGCGACCCGGTGCTTACGGTTCCCCATGAGAGAAAGAAGAAAGAGAAGAAGGTTGCCATGGTGAGTGATGTGCTTCCATCGCGACTCCCGGATATGTTTGATGGGGAGCAATTGGTTGTGTTAGGGCGTTACCGTGGAAAGAAAAACCTGCGCTTTCGGTTGACGGGTAAGGATAGCGGCGGTGAGAAAAAGTATCACTTTAACCTCTCGCTCAACAAAGCGAATCGGGGGAATGCCCATGTCCCGCGGTTGTGGGCAACGCGCAAGATAGCGCTGTTGACTGAGGCCCTGCGCGATCTTGGAGCTGGTAACGGATCCCCCGTGGATATGAACGATCCCAAGGTGCGCGAGTTGGTGGATGAAATTGTGCGGCTTTCCACTGAGCATGGAGTGTTAACGGAATACACGGCCTTCCTTGCGCGTGAAGGTATGGTGTTCACCAATCATATGCACCGCGAGGCGGTGGGCCGTGCATCGGCAGAACTTCAAAATAAGGCCGTGCAAAAAAGGTCCGGTGCGGCCTCGGTCAATCAGGACTGGAATATAGCACGTAGCAAATCCGCAACGCATTTGAACCGTGACAACCGATACCTGAACGACCAATTGGTTGATGATCGGGTGGATCAGGTGCGCCAGGTTGCTGACAAGGCATTTTACCGAAAGGGGAATGAATGGGTGGATGCCGACTTGGCAGGGAAGGAAATTGCCGCGGCTGATGCCAAGTTGGTGAATGTCTCCAGTCCGGAGTTTGCCGATGTGGTGAGCCGATTGGTTCAAGATCAACGTCAATCCTGCTTGGCACTTGGCGAAAATATCCGTGTCGTGATCGACCAGCAAACCTATCTGATTCAATCAGGTAAATAGTTCTAACAATTATGGTGTTTGGTGAACTTGCAAGCTCCATGAATCGAAGACCCTCAAGTTCTAACATTAATAATATCAAAATGATGAAAACGAATACCATGATGACCCTCGGAGTAGCTGTGTGCGCCTCCCTGTTGACTGCCGTGCCAGGTTTAGCCAAAGAAAAAGCTGGCAAGGAAGCTCCTCCTGCTGCAGTGGAGAAAAAGGAGGCTGCCCAAGCGAAAGTCCAGATTGCCATTCTGCTCGATACCAGCGGTAGTATGAGCGGACTGATCGAACAGACAAAAACCCAGCTGTGGAAAATGGTGAACACCTTTATTGGTGCGAAGCAAAACGGCCAGGTCCCTTATGTGGAAGTGGCACTTTACGAGTATGGCAAGGATAGTTTGAATGCGGAGACGCATTGGATCCGGCAAATTCAGCCTCTGACCCGTGATTTGGATGAAATCAGCAAGCAGTTGTTTGCTCTGAAAACCAATGGAGGCTCCGAATACTGTGGTGCGGTGATTCGTAGGGCGACCGAGGACCTGAAATGGGATCCTTCGAGTCAGGTTTACAAGGCGGTGTTTATTGCAGGGAATGAGCCGTTCACCCAAGGTCCGGTGAAGGTGGAGGATGCGGTCAAGGATGCGATTGCCCGTGGTGTGATTGTGAATACGATTCACTGCGGTGATGAACAGACCGGTATTAACACGGGTTGGAAACAAGGAGCGATGCTGGCCGACGGTAAATTTCTAACGATCGATCACAACCGGGCGGTGGTTCATATTGAAGCTCCCCAGGATGCGGAGATTGTGAAATTGAACGCGTCGCTGAATAAAACCTACATTGCCTATGGTCGGCGCGGTGCGGAGAAGAAGCATGAGCAAGCCGTGCAGGATAACAATGCTGTGGCCAAAGCTTCCAGCGGTGCCGTGGTCCAGCGTGCGGTGTCGAAGGGCAGCAGCAACTACTGGAATGCCAACTGGGACTTGGTGGATGCCAGCAAGCAGAAGGACTTCGATATCAGCAAGCTGGAGAAAAAGGATCTGCCGAAGGAGATGCAGTCGATGAGCGTGGAGGAGCGCAAGCAGCACGTGGCCAAGATGGCGAAAGAGCGGGCTGAAATCCAGAAGCAGATTCAGGAATTGAATCAGAAGCGTGAAGTTTACGTTGCTGCCAAGCGCAAGGAAATGGCCGAAGAGACAGGTGAGCAGACCCTGGATGAGGCCGTGGTTGGCACGGTTCGTGACCAGGCAAAGAAAAAAGGATACTCGTTCAAGTAGTGGATACTTGATGCCATATTTGATGCTTCCATTCTGGCGGTGTGCGAATTCCCCCCTTCGCACACCGCTTTTTTATGACGGACCGGTTTCTCAAAAGGTGGGTGACACATGCTTATCTTTGTTTGCTGGGTTATGAATCTGGATAACATGCCTGTAAAAAGCCTTGAGTTCGTTCCGTATGATGGCGGTAATGACGTCAGGCTTGCGGGTTACATCAAAGGTTCCGCCGCCCGTCCTCATATCAATTAAAACACGAAACATACGATGAACTATCAATGTACGACGATCTGGATTCTCTTGTCTGCCGTGACAGGTATTTGCTGTGCCGAACCGGCAACTCCTCTGCTCAAGCCGGAGATTAAGAAGTGGACCAAACCCAATGCGAAGGGGAAGGACGTCGAGTTCATGACCATTGATGGCGTGATGGTACACGAAACAGATGAAACCAAACAGCCCCAGCCGAAGGTGGTGACCCCTGGGAAGCCAAGCCGTGATGGAAAAGTTGGCACGGCCCCGTCCGATGCTATTGTTCTGTTTGACGGCACCGAGGAGTCCCTCCAGAACTGGACCGACACCAAAGGAGGATCGAGCAAATGGAAGCTTGTGGATGGAGCACTCGAGTCGGTGAAAAAAGCCGGGTATATCCAGACGAAGCAGAAATTCGGGTCCTGTCAGCTTCACGTTGAGTGGGCATCGCCATCGAATGTGAAAGGGAGTGGTCAGGGGCGCGGCAACAGTGGTGTGTTCCTCATGGGGACCTATGAGGTGCAGGTGCTCGATAACTATAACAATAAAACTTATCCGGACGGACAAGCTGGGGCTTTGTATGGGCGAAAAAAACCATTGGTGAATGCCTGCCTTGCCCCCGGAGAGTGGCAAAGCTACGATATCATTTTTCATCGACCCTTGTTTGACAAAGATGGCAAAGTAACGCGCAAGGCGACATTTACCGTGTTGCATAATGGGGTGCTGATTCAGGATCATGTTTTTCTGAGTGGAGCCACTTCCTGGCGCGGACCTCACTCGGTATCCGACTATGCGGCTCACGTGGATGCCTTGCCGATCAAGTTGCAGGACCATGGTAATCCGGTCCGATTTCGCAATATCTGGGTTCGCCCACTTGAAGATTAGCCGAGTAGCATCGGTGTGGTATCATACCATTTGAGTGGTTCGTTTGTCGGAATGGCGGTGTTCGTTTGGCCTTGAGTTCAAGGCGTGACAAAGGAATGTAGCGAGCTACATGACTGAGGAAAAACGCCGAAATCAAGCCAAAGAAATACCGCTTTTCATTCCC
>NZ_JACBAZ010000014.1 GCF_013391475.1 Oceaniferula marina
TTTTCAAGGTCGAGCATGCCTGTGACCAGCCCTCTGGAGTCAATCTTGACCTCGAGCAGGCCGTTATTGAGGACATAGCCGTCACCTCCGGCGACCACACGGGTCGGGGACACTCCCTCAGGAAGTCCCGGGTCGGCCGATTGCACGCTGTACCCGCACTGCGGCACTTCGGCGTAGGTCAGTTCTCCATTTGGTAGTTCCACCACTTCCTGACGTTCCTGGGCCAGAGTGTTGAACACCACGACAGGGTTCTCCACGCCGCTGGTGTCGACCTTTTCCACAATCCGTGCTGCCGCGGCATCACGCACGGCGGCTGCCACCTTGGCGACGTTCGGGTAATCGATTTTAACATCCTCATACACCCAGTGGATCGACGATCCCGGGATGATGTCGTGGAACTGATTCAAGAGAAGTGTCTTCCACGCACGGTCCATGGCCATCGCTGTGACGTCGCCGTCTTTTTCGGCAATGTGGGCCGGAACATCCCAGACCGGGCGGTCATCCGCCGCCACCGGATCCTCGCCGAGCAGAGCACCCGGGTTGACCCGTTGTGCCATCACCTGGAGGAATTCGGCGTCGCGCAGCATCAACTCACATTTCCGGTTCATGTACTTGGTGTAAGCCTGGCTGGTCAGCGTGCCACGGTGCAGTTCGAGGTAAAGTTCGCCTCGCCAGACCGGTGGATCCACCGCGTCCTCCTTGCACTTGTCAAAAAAGTCCAGCACGCTGGTCATTTCCACCTGGGGCACCCCTTCAAAGTCCTCCCAGCGCCGGGCCAGCTCAATGTGCTCGAGGCTCGGTCCGCCACCGCCGTCGCCATGGCCGAAGGGCACCAGCGCACGGGTCGCGCGGTCGTTTTCCTGGAAGTTGTGCTCGGAGCGTTTCATTTCTGCCGCTGTCATCTGGCAGTTGTAGGTATCCACCGGCGGGAAGTGGGTGAAGATCCGGGAGCCGTCCAGCCCCTCCCAGTAAAACGTGTGATGCGGAAATCTGTTTGTATCACTCCAGGAAATTTTCTGGGTGAGGAACCAGTCGATCCCGGACTTCTGCAAGATCTGGGGAAGGGCCGCGGCGTAGCCGAAGACGTCGGGCAGCCACAGATCCTTGACCTCGATGCCGAACTCCTCCTGGTAGAAGTTTTTCCCATGGATGAACTGGCGCACCAGCGACTCACCGGAGGTGATGTTGCAGTCGGCCTCGATCCACATACCGCCGACAGTTTCCCACTGGCCTCGTTTGATAGCCACTTTGATGTCCTCGTAGATGCTCGGGTAGTATTGCTTCATCCAGGCATACTGCTGCGGCTGGGAGCAAACGAAGCGGTAGTCCGGATGGGTTTCCATGTAGCGCAAAGCCGTGGTAAACGTGCGGGCGCACTTGCGGATGGTTTCGCGCAGCGGCCAGACCCAGGCGGTATCGATGTGGGCGTGTCCCACGGCGGAGATTTTGTGCACGGTGTCTCCATTTTTTTTGGCGAGCACGGGGGCGAGCTCGGCACGGGCCGGAGCGATACAACCGGGGTCGCCGAGGTCGAGCACGTCACAGGTTTTATTCAGGGCCCGCAGAAGTTGGCCGCGGCGTGCTTCGTTTTCGGGAAGCTCCATCATCGCCTGGCGGCAGGCCTCGAAGTCCATCTTCAGTTGGAAGGCCTCCGGGTTGTAGGTTGCAAGCTGTGCCTGCTTCAAAACAAATAATGACTCCCCTTCATAATCAGGCATCAACAAATCGCCATCGCCCCAGAACATCTGGGCCACCGGGTTAGCTGCAGCTTCCACATAAAAATCAATCTTCTCACCGCCTTGGGCACAATCCATCAGCGGCACTGCGGAGCGATTGCGATTCACCGCAATCACTGGCTTGCCGTCCATATAAACCAAGCCCTCACGGCCAAAGCCCTCACCTTCCTCAAAACTCAGATTAATCAAAGCCACTACCGATTGACCATTCCATCCTGCAGGAACCACCCCTGTAAAATGAAACCACACAGTATCCCACTTCGAGCCCCATTTGTCACCTTCGGCAAAAGGCGTAAAGGGTCTCTGGATCGCTTCCTCGTAAGGAATCGGCTCACCTCCAACCGCCATTGCCTCGATGTTCATCGGCGATTTTTCAGGATAGAGAAACGGCTCGATGATACGCCCACCGGCTACAGCAATTCTCTCTTCAAATACTCTAGGTAACTTTTCCATATCTGGGCCCCAACTATGCCCGTCCGCCAACCGCGCACAAGGATGAATGGCATGTGTTTTCAGGAGACAGGCACTGCAATAACGGACCCAGAACTCAACAATCGGTCACGTCACATCGTAAACGATAAAAAAACGCCGCCGGGAAAACTCCCGACGGCGTGTGATTAAATACAGGATCGAATGATCGTAGCGGAGACTTAGTCTTCGCTCGGGCTCCACTCTTCGGAAGAACCGGAAGATGCCAGGTTGAAGGCGTGCTCCAGTCCAACAAGGTCTCCGCTCGGGCGGAGGGTCTCGAAGGATGCGGACTCCTTCTGAAGCTGATCCGGGTCGTAGTTGACAGCCTTGATGGAAAGACCGATACGACGCTCGACTTTGTCCACCTTGATCACGCGGGCTTCAATCTCGTCACCCACCTTGATGACGTCCTTGACTTTCTCCACGTGTCCTTCAGCAAGCTGGGAAATGTGGATCAATCCGTCGATGTCATTCTCAAGGTTCACAAAGGCACCGAAGCTAGCGATCTTGGCAACGGCTCCCTTGACCAGGTCACCGACCTTGAAGCTGTTCTCAATCTCGGACCATGGATCACCCTCAAGCTGCTTGACGCCAAGGGAAACACGCTGGTTTTCCTTGTCGATGCTGAGCACGATGGCTTCGACTTCGTCGCCCTTCTTGATGATCTCGCTTGGGTGGTTGATCTTGCGGGTCCAGGACAGGTCGGAAACGTGAATCATTCCATCGATTCCCTCTTCCATACCGATGAAGGCACCGTATGCTGTGAGGTTGCGAACCTCGCCCTTGACCAGAGTGCCGATTGGGTACTTGGCTTCGAGCTCTTCCCATGGGTTTGCCTCGAGCTGGCGAACGCCGAGGGAAATCTTCTGTTCCTCGATGCTGATACCAAGCACGACAGCCTTGATTTCCTGGTCGAGTTCCAACACGTCGCTCGGACGGTTGATACGCTTGACCCAAGAAAGCTCGGATACGTGAACGAGACCTTCCACACCGCTCTCCATCTCGATGAAGGCACCGTATGGAAGAAGCTTGGTCACCTTGCCGGTCACCTCGGTGCCGATTGGGTAACGACCTTCGATGTCTTCCCATGGGTTGTCTTCCATCTGCTTGATGCCGAGAGAAACGCGCTCTTTTTCGCGGTCGACGTCGAGGATGAGAACCTCGAGAGTCTGTCCGATGTGAACAAGGGCACTTGGGTGGCTGATACGTCCCCAGCTCATGTCCGTTACGTGGAGCAGGCCGTCCATGCCCTGCAGATCAACAAAGGCACCAAAGTCGGTGATGTTCTTGACCTGTCCTTCGACACGATCGCCAACCTTGACGCTCTGGAGGAACTTCTGACGCATTTCTGCACGCTCGCTTTCGATCACCTCACGGCGTGAAATAACGATGTTCTTGCGGTCGTCGTTGACCTTAACAATCTTAAATTCGTAGACTTTGCCGATATACTCGTTGAGGTCCTTGGGAGGAATGATATCGACCTGGGAGCCGGGAAGGAATGCTTCGACACCGACATTGACCATGAGGCCACCCTTGACGGCGCCTTTGATCTTGCCCTTGACGAGTCCTCCGTCGTGGTAAACTTCGACGATTTTTTCCCAGTTCTTGCGATGAGCGGCTTTCTCTTTGGAGAGCACGACCATGCCTTCGTCGTTTTCAAGTTTCATGAGAAGCACTTCGACTTCATCACCAACTTCGATCTCTTCGTCTTCGAATTCGGCTACCGGAATGGCGCCTTCGGACTTGTATCCGATGTCGACGAGGATCACTTGGGGTTTGATTGCGATGATGGTTCCGTTGACAACGGCACCTTCTTCGAATGAGCGGAACTTTGAATCGATCAAAGTTTCCAGTTCTGCTGTAGCAGTCATATTGGTTTGTTTGGTTTAGGTTAGGTTCCTTGGTTAATTTCTTTCCACTGTGCCAATCAGATCGACCTTGCGGCCTTTCATTGGCGTTGCCCCATGCAAAACCGGCGGTAGCGGGGCGCCAACACCCACCGGCTGAAAGAAAAGCGGAGGCGGGACATTACTAAAAAACCTCCACTTGGCAAGAAGAATGCATCAAGATCACACAAAAAGAAAAAAATCACAATTCCCTGATTATCAGCAACTTACCAAAACAAACAGCCGATTTCATGATATTTCCCTGACCCAAGACAGTCGAATCCGTAGATTTACCGGCTTTCCATAGCGGGTTTGCACGGCCTCGCGCAGCATTTCCATGGTTTCTTCGGAGGGAAATCCAGCTCCCTCCAAATGAAGTTCAAGCACCCGCTCCCCGCCCTTCGGCCGTAACCAGTGCACCCCGACCAGTCGGTAACCGTGAGTCTCCAGCACCCCCTGCACAGCCATTTCAACCGGCTCCTTCCGGCTGGCCTTACCGACCAAAACCGAGGCCAAGGGCACGGACAAGCCGGCGCACAGCAAGGCCAGCAAAATAGCCAGACGCTGCGCCCACAGCCGTGGAGTCGAGCTTCTGCCTCGCACCCCGGCCAGTAGAAAATTAATCGAGGAGCCGAGTACGATCGCCACCACGTTGGTTCCAAACAATAAGGCGGCTCCTTTAGCCACGCCGGACTCCCCAAGAGAAAGACAAATCCCCGTGGTCGCAATCGGAGGAACCAGAGCGGCCGCAATCGCGACTCCGGCCAAAGCCCCTGTAAGTTTGGGCCTCGCCAAACAATAGGAAGCGGCAAGACCGGAAATGAAAGCAACGCCCAGATCCAGCAGCGTGGGCTCCCCTCGAGCCAATAACTCATCCGTCACCCCAAGGCCCATGCTTCTGGCAAGCCCTCCCAGCAAGACACCTATAAGCAAGGCACTTAAAAACCCGAGTAAAACCGACTTCTGACATTGCTTCCACAGCGGCCAATTTCCTTGCACCACCGCCAGACCTCCACCCAATAAAGGCGTCATTAAAGGAGCGACCAGCATCGCGCCGATCACCACGGCACCACTGTCAGCAAGCAAGCCCAAGCCTGCAATGCAGGTGGCCATGACCATCAACACCGCAAAATCAAAGCTCCACCTGGCCTTCCCATCAATTTCAGCAAACAACTGAATCCTTTCCTCCCTCTTAAGCTGAGGAATACTCAGACTCATCATATCTCCCAACCGTTCCCGCATCCTGTGCCCTGCCGGGCGCGATGCCCGAATCACCCCGATACTCACGCCCTCCGGCCCCTGGATCAATCTCTCCGGCACCGTTCCGAACAACTTCCGTCGCAAGGTTCCGCCACCAGCGGCTCCGATCAACATCAGCCCATAATCCCCGGAGCGGAGCTCGCATTGTATGGCTTCGGAGACATCGTCAGACAACACAACCTTGGGGGTCACCTCCTCGGAAGTCACCCCGGCACGACGCAAACTTCGCCGCAGCGATTCATACCCCACCTCCATCGAAAGCTCACCCGCATCCTCGCAAACGTAAAATGCCGTGGCCGCACTACCCGCAATCCTCGCAGCCAACTTCATCCCCCGTCTGGAATGGCGCCCACCGGCACAAGGAACCAAAATCCCAGGTGATGACAAATCATCGCGCCCAGAACCGCCCGAAGCACCATTCCCAACCTCCCCTAAACGAAGCACCAATACCGTGCTAAACGCCTCATCCAAAAGTTCGCGCGCCAACTTCCCCGTCATTGAACCGTCCTTGGTCGAATCGTGTCGCCCGACAACCAACAACTCAGGAGACAACTTACGTTCGACAGCAAGCACCGCACGATGCCGACTCCGGCACTCCACTCTGCACAAGCGAATGTCGCAGTCTTCGCTTGATCCCTCAGGTGGGTTGGCTGCGGCCGCCATCGCCGGTTCAAGGCACCCCCAATGCTCGGCATCCTGTGACAAGGCTTCGCTCCAATCCAACCAAGGAACATCTCCATCACACTCCTCGTTTCCAGATTCCACCCAAAGGAGATGAAGCGGCTTCTTGGTAGCCTGTGCAATCCTCATTCCCCAGCGGGTCATCGCCAAAGCCTCGGCTTGTTTACGAATAATCAGCAGCATATGACATGAATCGATGATAGTCCTAACCCGTCGATCATTTCCCAAACTTCCGGTCCAACTCATTCAGGGAAATGTGCACCAAGGTGGGGCGTCCATCGGGCGTGCAGTAGGGCAAATCGCAGGCAAACATGGCATCCAGAAGAACTTGGGCATGATCGATCCGGCACGGTTCATGACGCCCGACGCGACGGGCGACCCCCGCGGCAAATGCCTCAAAAGCAAGCGCCTTCCCTTTTCGTGTCCCTGCCGTTTCATGCAACTCATGCACCAGTTCATGCAGGAATGCGTGAATATCCGACAGCTCCAAAAATGATGGCATGCTGCTGATTTTCACGGTACTCCCGCCAAAGGATTCCACGGTCATCCCCGCATCGGCAAAGTGGCTCTGGTGACGTAACACCAAATCCGCATCAAGCACATCCAACTCCAACAACTCCGGCACCAGCAGTCCCTGGGAACTTACCCCACCACCTTCAGCACCTTTCAACAGATCCTCATACACCACGCGCTCGCGAGCCGCCACGGGATCTAACAATACAACCCCCTCATCCCCCTGAAGAACAACGTATCGGTCGTGCAAGGGCCCAATCAATTCAAATTCAGGCTGCTGCACAAGCTGCCTTCCACCCGGATCCCCCAGCTCCGACTGCCGCTCTCTGGCTTGATCAAAGGCCGAGGCTGCAGGAGGTGTCATGGCTGGCGGAACAGACTGCGAACGGCCAACCTCCTTGTCCGGATGAACTCCTGCTTCTACCTGCACGGAGGAATCACCCGGCTCCAGTTTTGCAGAGAGATCTGCCTGCTCTAATCCCCCCCTGGTACGGGACACATCCTGAGATGCCTCCCTCCTAGGCTCAGATTTCCCCAGCCCACCGACAGCGGTAGCATCCACTTGACGGTCCCTTGGGCTCAAATGCACAGAGTCAGAAGGACGTAAGGCCGACTCAACGGACTCGGCAATCAGATTACGGATGTCGTGTGGTCGGTGAAAACGGACCTCCCGCTTAGCCGGGTGCACGTTGACATCCACCAGACTTGGGTCCATTTCAATCCACATCCAAGCGGCGGGGTGAGTTCCCTCTTGGATTGCCCCCCGGAACCCGTCCCGCAAGGCCCGGGTGATGGCGGCGTCCTCAATCGGGCGGCCATTCAAAAACACAAACTGCTGACGTCTTCCCTTGCGGGCATAATCACTGGGTAAAACATAACCGCGCACGGACATACCAGGTCGGGATTGTCGGGCGACTTCGATGAGTTTTCCGGCAGCTTCCGTCCCGGCCAGGCCGGAAATACGCACCCTCCAATCTTTGGTTCCGGGCAAATCAAAAGCGACCCGCCCGTCTTTGATCAAGGTGAAGCGAACCTCAGGGGCCGCAAGCGCATGAAGTCGAACCTGGTGCTCCACATGTGCCGACTCCGTTGTCTCGGCTCGCAAGAATTTCCGCCTTGCCGGAACATTAAAAAACAACTGCTTGGCCTCGATACACGTGCCCGACGGCACACCGGCCTCACGGACATCCCGCAAGGTTCCGCCATCGACACAAATCTCGGTTCCCGTCACCGCACCCTGTTCGCAGGTGGCCAAACGAAAGCGGGCAACACTGGCAATGCTTGGAACGGCCTCACCTCGAAACCCAAGCGTCATGATCGAAGACAATTGCTCACTGGTCTTCAATTTACTGGTTGCATGACGCTCCAAGGACAACATGGCATCCTCCCGACTCATGCCACACCCGTCATCGGTCACTTTGACCAAAGCCGTGCCACCTCGCTGAATTTCGACCGTCACATGACGGGCTCCGGCATCGAGGCTGTTTTCCACCAACTCTTTGACCACACTGGCGGGGCGTTCGACCACCTCGCCGGCAGCGACCTGACTGGCCAAGGTATCATCGAGAATTTGAATTTTAGACACGGGATGGAAAAAGGATGAAAAAGACAATGTAAAGGAAGCCGCCGCCGTATTAGAAATCAGCTGGTGACAGGCTAGAACGTAGACACAGGCATACAATCCGGACGAAACCACGCACCGCAAAAACTATTGCTGGCAGCCTGGCCCGCATCCGTCTAGGATACCCCCGCCGTCCGGGAAAGCATGCCTTGACTGCCCCCTCAGCGGCAAGCTTCATTCCTCCTGAATTTTGATTCCTGCCTCTCACGCCAACTTACGCATCCCTCATCATGTCCAAAGATCCGGAACCTACATGGCTTGAACGCATGGCCGCCCGACGCCCACCCTACTTCTGGTGGTTTCTCGGCTTTATTGTAGCATCCTGCTTTGCGTTTCTCAGCTGGTCACTCTGTATCGCCATTTTCAGCGCTCCTGAAATCCCTCGCAATTACGAAATTTTGAAAAAAGTAGGACGCCTGCCGGAGCATAAGGCCTACACCTCTCAAACCGCACCCAGCCTACCATCCAGTCCCGCGCCAGTGCTTCGCAACAGCTACCTCGAATTCAGCGACGAGGAGCTTGCAACCGTCAACCGTAGCCTGCTGCATAGCTACCTCACCAACTTCAGAACCAACACATTTTGCTCCTACCTGGTCGGCCCCTACCGCGTAACCAATACCCGCAAACTCACCGATGAGGACATCATGAATGAAGGGTTCGCCATTCAGCTGCGATCCTACTTACAACCTGACGAATACAATAAAATCGCCCCCTACCCGGTCATTATCGAAATCCTTTTCCCTACCCCCTACCCGGAGTCCTATCAGGGATATCACATAGGCGACAACATTGAACTCGACGTCACACCCTATTTTGCCTCCCTGCTGTACGTCAGCAAGGTCGAGCAAGAAGACGACGACACCATCGTTCGGCTCACAGCCGTGAGTCTGGCACAAAAAATCCGCCCGCCACATGCCGGCCCCTTTGATCTGGCACCACCTACGGAACTCAATCTCCACGCCCCCCTGCCCTTGTTCTCCGGCGATATCCCGAAAGCTGAAGCCCCGGCGTCCACCGCACCAGCCTCCGCCCCCTGATTCCATCTCCCTTCTCCAGACCATGGAAACACCCGAACTCGCACAACTGAAACAGCTGCGCAAAAAACATCACCAACAGTGTGTCGCCTGCAACCATCCGGACCTCAGACTGGATTTCAGGCTATCAGGTCAACGTTTAGTCGCCCGCTGGCAGCCCCGAAACTCACTGACCAGCTACCAGCAGACCCTGCATGGGGGGATTCAGGCTCTGCTCATCGATGAAGCGATGACCTGCTATATGATGTCACTCGGAATCGTAGCCGTCACCGCTGATCTTCAAATCCGCTACCACGATACGGTTCGCCCCGACCAGGCACTCTACCTTCACACCCGCCTCATCAAACGACGGAAAATGCTTTTTCTTTTGGAAAGTCAGCTCAGGCAGGGAGGGCGCTGTCATGTAATGGCCACCGGTAAATTCCTACCAAAGCCTTGATTCGCCCCAAGACGAAAACCATAGCCTGCCACAGGAACGCCCCCCCCAGAACCATCCCCCACACTCACAAATACTGTCCTATTTTCCACGTGCAGGATGCGGGATCCATGCTTAATCTGTTGGGGTTATGAAATCACACTCGAGCACGTATATCATCGCTGCTGCTGCAGCCATTTTCTCCTTTACCTCCGCTACGACCGTAGACGCCCATTGTCAGGTTCCCTGCGGCATTTATTCTGATGACACCGTTCTGAAAGATCTGCACACCCATCAGGCCACCATCGCCAAGGCCATGCAACAAATCAACGAACTGTCCAAGGATGCGAATAAAAACGCCAATCAGCTCACTCGCTGGGTCAACAACAAGGAAGAACACGCCACCAAAATCCAGGAAACCATGAGCCAGTATTTTCTCGCGCAGCGACTCAAGCTCGATGAAAAGGAAAGCAACAAAGAGTCCTATCTCAAAAAGCTCACCCTGTCCCACGAAATCATTGTCCTGGCAATGAAGTGCAAACAAGGCACCGATACCGGGAATGCGGAAAAACTTCACAAGGCCATTGATGCCTTCACCACAGCTTACACTGCAAAATAAGCTTAGCTTCTATCAGGGTGTTGAGCGCTGTCGCGCCTGCACCCTGAAATAACATCCTCCCCCGGCATCCATCCGGGTGTTCGAGTGCAGCATCACCTGCTCCAAGCCAAGACCTCCGGCTTCGGGATCACCCAACCACCCGGACGCCTCTGGTTCCCAAGTTTGCATATCCGAACTGGCCAACAGCCTCCAGTCGATATCAAATGCTTTACTTCGCCTGCTGAACTCGACGACCGCCACCTCATTTCCAGCCACCTCGGAAGCCAAGAGTCGCTGACGCACTTCATCTACACGAAGTGGGTCCGTGCCAAAACAATACTCATTCCAGTTCGACCGCCCGTCACCGTCCGGGTCCGCGTCGTCAGATGACACCAAGGTATCGTCCCGCTCGTCTTTACTAAACTGCTCATAGCGCCAGGCATCTACGTGCACATAATAATCACGATTGCCGCTCCCCGGAGTGCCGGACACAACCTCTCCAATCCCCCAACTCGACACCTCGTCGAACCGCCGAAAATCGCAATACGGATCACGGATGACCAGAGTGTAGCCAGCGCCGTCACTGGGAGGATACCACTTATCGTTCCAAGAAAAGTCGAGAATTTCCTCACCGCTCACATCAACCAGTTTGAGCCGCTCGCCGCCGTTGGCTAACTGGCCGTCATAGGGGCCATACACATTCGTCAGGTTACCATATCGAAGGACAAAAGCCTCTTGGTTTTTAACCAAGAGAAGATGTTCCCCCGGGCTCAGATCAACGACAGCAGAAAAAACATAGTCAACGCCCTCATCGAATCGGGCCCCTTGCAGGGAAAGTTCATCCGCGCCTATATTCACCAACTCCAACCACTCAAAATCCTCCGCCGTCACACCGGGCAAAGCCTCAAGCTCAGCAGCCGACGGATCTGCGGGGTGATAGTTGATTTCCACCACCCGCAACGACTCTTGCGCAGGCGTCGGAGCCCCTGAATATGTCATCGAGTCAACCAATCGGCCTTTGGCATCGTAGAGCTCCAGCGTTTCTCCGCGAGCAGATAACTGACCGCTGTAACCACCTTGAATAAAGCGATATTCTCCTCCGGTGGGACCGGATGCACGAGCACGAAAAGCGGACACCTCTTTTGCGATATGCAAGAGTCCGCGATACTGGGATGCCGCCTCACCGTCACCAGCGGGCAATACCGTTCCTGGCTTGATCGTCATTTCCACGGCTCCTCGCAGTGTCCACCCACTGAGGTCCAGCGATTCAGCTCCCCAATTTTTCAATACCAGATATTCCTCCGCCTGATTCCCACTCTCAGGATTAAAATCCAAGAGATCCAGAGAAACCAATGGAGAGGGTGACGGAGCGGCAGGGATACTCAAGCCGTCACTCTCAGGAGCGGAAGAATACAAATAAGCTCTGCGCCCTGGTAAATAATCATTTTTCAACCGCTCCGCTTGGGCCCGCATCCGATGCTCATCCGAAGTAGAATACCCACCTCCGTCCTGCCACGACCCCCACTTCGTAAAATCCAAATCCGCATCCGAGGCGCCGCTGGCCACTCCAGCAGGGTCCATCATCTCGGCCAGGGCATCAATACGGTTTTCGAAGTAACGCTCAGCCAATGGCGTGGAGGATTCCTGCAAGATCTCATCCATTAAGGTCCGAACGCGACGCACAAACATGGCATTCAATTCCGGGGAATCCCAAATCAAGGTTTTCAGTCGATTGCTCGCACCGAGCTGCAGCACATTATTGGTGTTGAGATCATCATCAAAATACCCCTGCCCTCCCCAATCGTGACCAAGGCTCAGATCGACATCCCAGACAATCGGCATCCATTCCCCGGTCCCATCGCTGTCACGGTAGACGTAGTAGTTTTTATGCCCCTGATCCTGACTGCCCGCCAAAACCAAACCGGCGAGATAATTCACGGTCGACGGAATATCCACGTTATCGTAGGCATACAAGCGCCGTAGGCTCTGGGACCGGCTTTCATCTAAAGCAGCCACCAAGGCCTTGATGTCATCGTTCCCCTCATCCAGCCTGGTTTTCTTACTCCCCGGTCCAGTCAAACGATTATACATCTTGTAAAGAGCGCCATTGCCATCCAACCCGATCCTCTCCAGAAAACGGTCGTCTCCGTCCTCCACCATATCGGCGATACTGAAAAAACTGCCATTTTGCTGCACCCTCACAGGAAAAGCATAGTGATGAGCCGCTCCCGCTTTCTTAAAAATTTCATACGCCAAGGTGTTGCGCATTTTGGTTTTATCCGCCCAGTTGGTGAGCAAATTGATGTCCTTCACCTCACCTTCCCCCTCTTTCCAGAGAAATCGGTTTCCTTTGTTAAAATCGATGTCGTAACTTTTTTTGCCAAAGCCGCTGGTCGTCTGGCCATGCAAGTCCACCTGGATATTGTCATAAAACCTGCCGAGATAATAATAACATGCCCGCGTACCTCCTCGGCTATTTGCCGCTGACGGATTCTCAATAAACCAATGTAAAACCGGCAAGCTCGAAGTCGCCAGCGACGGGTCATGTGCAATCGTTCCAAAGTACTGGTCCGAATCCGTCGGGTCCGCATAACGGGGCATGGCCATCACATTGCCTTCCTCATCCTCAGCTTCCACCCGCCAGCGCATCATTTCCCCTGAAGCCATATCCACGGTCGGTATCTGGACCGTATAAATGCCATCACCGGACAAGACATCCCCCTGGGTTCCAGCATCCCGCATCGTTAGCATCACTTCAGGTTCAAACATCCTGCGGTAATACAAACGAACGGTCTCCACATTGTGCATCGTTTTACTCACCGTCGCATGCACCGTGATTGGCACACTTGCTGGGCCACCAAGCGGCAAGGGGTCGACAACATCCGTAACCTCGCTGACCAAAGGCGGTAAATCGATGGATCCCCCGCCGTTCATCGAGCCGGGAGTAGGTGATGTAAAATACAAGGATTCCGTCGACTCCGAGGGAATCAACACATCCAGCTCCGGCAAAATCAGCAGATCCGAACTGGAAAGCGTCACATTCATACACTGAATAGCGAGAAGGTTCTCTCCCTCCTGTAATCCCACCTGAGCAGGGTCGATGGAGAAGGTCGTCCAGTCTTCGTTTAAGGACTCATTCCGGTTTGCCGTTGCCTGGGCATTCCAGGATAAATCATCCGGGGCCGCATCACTTGCGACACGGACACCGTTGATATAAGCAACCATGCCATCATCCCAGCGCATCCGAAGCTTGAGCTCTGACACCACATCCGGGTCATCCAGTTGGAATTTGACTCGTAAAAACAACGAGTACGTCTGGTAGCGCAAGTCAGATTGAAAGTTCGCGTCCGCACCCAGCCATGATCCATAGCCAGAATTGGCATCGTATCCAGCCCCAGTATGCACCGTCCTCCAACCCGATGAGGAAAACGACCCTGCAATATCAGAATTCCAAGCGGCAAAATGACCGGCAAAATCCGAAGCATCCAACGGCACCCCCGCTTGGGCTTCCGCTCCAGCTCTCACAACCGTGCTCGTCACCACTCCAGATGACATCCCATACGAAACATCAGCAACCTGCGGAGGATACGACGGAGAAAACGCATGTTCCACGCTTGCTCCGTCAGGAGCCACAAGCGCCAAATACTCCCCCCCTTTGCTTAGTTTGAAGTTGGTATGCAATTCACTCCCCGATACCCGACGATCCTTTGATGACGCCCAGACCAGCAGGGATGCTCCCGCATCCAACTGCACCGAAGGAAACCTCCACTTGACCAAATCCGATGATTCATCCGTCAAATGCCATCCCGCCAAATCAAGCACCTGGGAGCCATCATTATGAATTTCAATCCAATCGCTCCGGTCACCATCTTCGTCCCGGATACCTGAATCGTTATCCGCCATAAACTCGGAAATACGTAGCCCTGCTGACGCAAAACCAAGCGACAACATTACAAAAAACAGCCCTAATACCCCCTTCTTCATCAAAAATCCGTAATAAACTACGGCGATAGGGCTGGAATCTTAGCGAGATCCCACAACTAATCAAGTATTCAAATATCGGCAAATTTCGCACGACTTTCCGTCGCATCCACGAGCGGAACAATGCTCCCTACCGTAAAAGATGATCTGCAAATGCAGCTTGTTCCATTTTTCCTCGGGGCAGAGACGTTTCAAATAACGCTCCGTCTCTTCCACATTCTTACCCGGACACAAACGCCACCGCTTGGCCAGTCGATGAATATGGGTATCCACAGGAAACGCGGGCACGCCAAATGCCTGCGCCATTACCACCGAGGCCGTTTTGTGACCAACCCCCGGAAGCGCCTCCAAGGCCTCAAAATCCGCTGGAACCTGCCCACCATGCTGTTCCACCAAAATCCGGGACAGCTCCGATATCGCCTTGGACTTTCTCGGCGACAATCCACAAGGGCGAATGATCGACTGGATCTCTTCCACCGGAACCCGCATCATCTCCTCCGGAGTAGCACCGAGGTCAAACAAAGCCGGGGTCACCAGATTCACCCGTGCATCCGTACACTGGGCGGACAGCAACACAGCCACCAGCAAGGTGTAGGCATCCCGGTGATCGAGTGGAATCGGCGTCTCGGGATAAAGCTCCTCAAGACGGCGCACAATGTAGTCAACGCGCTCCGACTTCTTGGCAAGCATAGAGCGTCAAGGAGTAGGAACCATCGAGACAAAGGATTCCGGAACCGTTATGAACGTCCCGATCCAGGTCTTTCTCCGGCAAAGCCGCTGTTCAGCTTGCGCTTACACCCAACATACATTTTGTAACAATGAGGGTAGCGGGTCCGGCCTTTCAGCAGCTTGAGGCTACGCTCATAAGACCCCCATTGAATAATGGTGATTTCCGCAGGACGGGTGCCCCAGTGACGCATACCGCTCAATGATGGCTTAAAGATATCAATGGTGTGGGTTCCCACGAGCGAAGATCCGTAGTCATCCACCACATAGGTATGAGGCTGGCCCTTGATCTTGAAGGTGGTTCCAAGCGGATACACCGACCAATCAGCCGCGGCACTACGCACTGTTCCATATTTTAATATTCCTCCGCTGGCATTCAAGCGCCCCGGTGCTCCCGGCTCATTTTCCATGTGGGAAAAGGAAGTGGTTCTTACCAAACGGGTCCGGTGAGACGCCTTGTGGTATTTCGGCATGCCGTGTTTATCCTTGGGGAATTTCTGGGCCTTGGCCGTCACATGACTGGAAACAGGAGCTGGAAGCGCCGGATTGTGCGCCTCTTTAACCGCCAAATTGGATGAACAACTAGTAAATAGGCCCAGGCATAGGCATCCGAGACCGAAAATAAAGGACTGCTTAATCATGTGGTGTATGGGTGAATCGTGTAAGGGTAAGGCAAGCATTCATGCCATCTACCGGCAGGAAACTCTACTTGAAATCAGCTACACTAAGCTCTGCCCCGGTCACATGAAATATGTATGAAAAAGCAACCGAACCAAACAGATCCTCCGTTTGATCCTGAATTGTGTATGATCACTTCTTCCGGACAGTCAAACTAAACGTAGTAATTCCAGTGCTGATTTCTACAGCAATCTCTCCAGATTGGCAATCCTTTTCTCCAAGTTTTTACTTCAACCCACCGCAAAGCATTCAAACGCAAGTCTTTTAGGATCAATCACATTGATCAAACTCAGCAGGAATAAACGACTGATCCGAAGCTTCATCAACGGCCAACTGAATCTGGGCCCGAATGACCGCGGGAGAAACCGGTGGAAGGTATCCATTCAGGCAGCGTTCCAAGGCCTGAAGCGGCTCAACACCCTCAGCCATGATCAGCCTCTGCACCTTGACAGCAAGAGCTTCAGCGGCCCCGGCTGTCATGAGTTCGGGCATCTTGGCAACCAAGGCATCGGCCTCCTCCCCCAATGCGATCCCCCGACTCCGGCACAAAGCTCGCAAGAGCTGCCAGGCTTCATCCGCATTCGCGCACGGAAACAAGGGAACCTTGACATCAATCCGGCCAGGGCGTTTCAAATCCACCTCGATCAGATCGGGTCGGCTCGACGCCAGAACCCAGAGAATTTTCCCTCGATTACGGGTATCAGACATTTCCTTGGCCATCATCGAATAGACCCTGCTCGAGACCCCACTGTCACCACTGCCGGCAGCCCGTCTGCCAAGCGCCTGATCAGCCTCATCAATAAAAACAATACAACGGCCGAGGGCATGCAGCAGGGAGAAAATCTTTTCCAGGTTTTCTTCGGTGCTTCCGACCCAGCGGTCACGGAAGTTTTTCAAAGTCACGACGGGCACCCCCGCTTCGCCCGCCAAACATTCCACCAGATAGGTTTTCCCGGTTCCGACCGGCCCACAGAACAGGTATCCCATCGGCATGGCCTCCAACTTATCTTGCCGCCATAAGGCAATGTCTTGGCGCAGCCAATGTTTGACGCCATCGAGCCCAACGACTCTATCAAAATCTCGATCCGGCTCGATGAAGTCAATCAGCCCCCCACAATCCCGCTCAACCAAGGCCTGTTTGAGTTCGGATAGATCTTTTTCATCCAATGGAGACCCGGCATGCTCCCGACGTAATAACAGCACCTCTACCGAGCTCAAGGTGGAGCCAGCCAAGCGGTTAGCCGGGCGCTCGACATCATCTTTGAAATGGGCCAAAGCCGTCGGGCAACGCGACAAAAGCCAACGCAGCCCCGATGCCATCTGATCACGACTCGGCAATGGAATTTCCAAAGCGCAGACCCTCGGGCTACGGGCGACCAATGGATGGAGTCCATTTAAATTCTCTGAGATTAAGAAGGCAGCCTGCCCGTGTTCCTGCAGCTGCATCTCGGCGGCCCAACTACGTAAAATCGACGCCATGGCATTTAACTCATGACTATGGGAATGAGGCAACTGCGGACAAATCAAATGCGCTTGTCGGATCACAACCGCGACTTTCGGGCTTTCTGCGCCCATGGCCTGAAGGTTTTTGCAGTATTTGAAATAATGGGTGAGCACGCGAACGGCAGCCAGTGGTTCGTTAGGTAGATCCATCCCCTCTTTCTGTGATGGCCATTGCGAAAACACCTCCCCACCGCGCTCGACGCGCAAGCCCTGCCCCGGATCGTAACTAAGAACCACATTGAACCGAGGAACCAACACCTCCAACACAAAATCAAGCAAGCCCCCCATAGAAACTCCGGATGCCTCCTTCTGATCAGGAACCAGCATGCGGTCGTTCACATTCCCGTGGAGAATGAAACATCCGGCCGCGCCACTTTCATAACTGCTGACCACATCACTTGCCCATGTCGGTATCTTCATCGTAGATGAAACCCAACAGCAAAGCCTGCAGCTTGTCAGTTTAAAAAACGCCGATCCGCCAAGACTTTAAATCGCCAACGATCAAAGACTCCCAACAACAGCCGCCAATTCCTACTTGCGAAAGCTTCATGATAAGGTTAGAACTCCATCATCATGAAAACTCCACGTTTGCACCTGACTGCCCTGATCCTGTCCCTTTCCCCAGCCCCCCTGCTGGCCCAACTACCGGCACCTACCCCCACCTCCCCCGAAGCGGCAGCCAATGCCAAGCAAGCAGGGATGGCCGTCGAAGCGACCCCAGTCCTGAAAGCAAGCGAAGTCCTCAGACCCGAAATCATCAAAGGGCCTCACCACACCGTCGCAGAAGACATCCCCACCGCCGGTTTCCTCAACCAGTACACGATCCAGTCTGACTTCGGTGTCTTTCACGTCAAGGGCAACGCCCTGCTCGCCAAACGAATCCATGAAATCAATGCCATGGCCGCACTGGCAAAAATTGAAAAATCAGACGAGTTCAAAAAAGCGCTCGCCAACACAGCTAAAATGCCGCTGCACATGGTGGAAAACCTCATCGATGACCCCAAAGGGACCGCCCAACAAATCGGAGACGGAGCCAAGCGCTTTGTCCATAGGGCGGGCGAAATGTTCCAACGCAAAGGACAAAAAACAAAGGAGGAAGACAACGCTTTCCAGTCCGCGCTCGGGTTCTCCAAAGCCAAACGCAAACTTTGCTGGGACCTTAAGGTCGACCCCTACTCCACCAACCCCGAACTTCAGAAAAAACTGGACGATGTGGCATGGGCCACCTTTGCCGGAGAATTTGGTCTCAAGCTCGGCATGCTCGCCATCCCCGGAGGCGCAGGCACAGCGATTTCCGGAGTAACCACCTCGTCGACGGTTGCGGAAAGCATCCGTGACAACTCCCCGGTTGACCTCAGTGCCAAGAACAGGGACGCACTCCAAGCGATGGGCATCAATGAAAACCTGCTGGAGGCCTTTCTTGCCACCCCCGACCTCTCACCAACCCAACAAACCGTCATTGTTCAGGAGCTCTCCAACATTCCCCAAGCCAGAGGACGGGACGCCTTCATTCAAATGTGCCTCTCTGCACGTAGCGAAGCAGACGGCATCTTCTTCCAACGCATCAGCCAGCTCATGCGCGCTTACCACGAAAAATCCTCACCGGTCCTCACCATCTTCAACCTCTACGGCCTGCCCGCCGCATACACCCAGGATCAAAGCCTGATCATTCCCTTGGAGCTCGACTACGGTTCCTGGTCGGCAGATGCGGCCAAACTCTCCGCAGCGATCGGCAGCTACCAAATTCCGGGTATGCCAATCAAACAACGGAAGCTGGTTATCACAGGCAAAGTTACCCCGATGGCCAAGGCCGGACTTGAAAAGGCAGGGATTCAAACCATTGAAAATGTGTACAACGAGGGCGTCTACAAAAAGTAGGCTCCCATCCAACAGATATCGCTTGGGGCATCCCCCTCGGACTTCTGGCTCCCTATGACGAGACCCGTGGTTTTTTCCCCATACCCAGCAAGCGTAACAGCACGCGCTTGCATCGTTTGAAGAGGTCATGTTTACGCCTCACGTGGCACTTGGCGGCGCAACGGTTCTTTTTCTGGAACTCCCGCCACAAGCATGTCTGACACGGGTTGACAAAGAACTCCCGGAGTTCATGCACCACTCCAATCACAATCACCACCAATAAAATAATGCCGGATATCCACTGCAGCGGAGAGACCGATGCCCAGTCCACGGCAAATCGTGAACTATCCTCGAAGATCACCGGGACACAGCACTGCTCAACCACAAGCTTTCCTTGAACATAGGCGGCTTTATATTCATACGCTGGAAAGATCCACCGGTCGGTAATCACCCCGGCAGACAAGGCCACGATGATCAAGGCGCTTGCATAGTAAACCGAGGTCTTAAGCCCCATACTCTTCCGAATGGCATTCAATTCTCCAAGGTTGGTGGATGGCCCGGCAATCATATAAGCCACCGCCACTCCGGGAGTCGCGCCCATCAACAATAGACTGTGGACAATCGGCACACCTGGCACACTGCAGGTGTATACCGGAATACTCATCAGGATAACAATCACCAGAGCTGAAAACTGCTGCTGACCTAACCAGGTGGAAACAAACTCCGTTGGCAACAGCATCAAGGCCAAGGTAGCAATACCAAGACCGATCACCAATTCCACACTGACATGAGCACCCAAATCAAAAAACGACCATCGCAACCACTGCCGGATCGAACCTCCCTTTTGTGTTTGTTGCTCCCGCGCATACTGCTTCCCATCATCAGTCGCTTGTTGTTTATTTTCCGGCAACACCTTGTTACCCACGCCCCCGATAAGATAAGAACCAATCAATGCCGACCCCAACAAGGTAAGCGCCAACTTCAATCCTAACATTTTGATAGCGATCAAGACCACAACCGGAGAGAGAACCGGGCTACTGGTCATAAAACTCAGCACGGTACCGGCAGCGGCACCACAACGATAGAGCCCCACCCCCAGAGGGATGGTTCCGCACGAGCAGATGGGAAGCAAGGCTCCGATCCCCACAGCCTTGCACAGCGGGGCACTGCCACCGCGACCAAGATGCCTCATCAACATATCCTGCGGCACCCACTGGTGAATGGCACCCGCCATCAAAAAGCCGGCCACAATATACGGGGCGGCTTCAAGCAGCATCTTGAATAAAATCAGAAAATCCATCTCCTTATTGATTCAACTCAGCCATGGCATCCGCATCGGCGGAGCGAATCACTTCCGCATTTTCGAGAAAGAACACCCCCTCCTCCGTTCGGGATCTCTCAATCCGAAGTGTCCCCCGAACCACCACATCCGGGTCCACCACCCCCTTATGTTCAATTTCCCAGTTTTTTTGCAATTGCTTCACCACGAGCGTCCATTGAAAATAGGGAATAGGATTCCCGACACAGCAGTCAATCATTCCAAAATAGGGAACCATCACAAAGCCGGTGATGGTATAGCCGTCCTTTCGCTCGATCAACTGCTCGCCACAGGCGAAGGATGGCCCGGAGACCACGACTTCGCACCCGTCCAGTTGCTCCAGAGCTTCGGGGACACTCACCAATTGGCAATGCCCTTCTTCGACCTCAACTTCCACCTCGTTGAACCACGCCCAATCGATTTCAGGAACCTCTACATCTTCAGGGACAGGAAGCCCAAGCTGGTCACCAGGACCGGTCAGAACCGAGCGAATTTCCGCCAGGTTCCAACACAGCAGCCCCACCCCGATCAGGAGGATCACCACGATGGGTTTTCGTTTCGACATCACAACGGTAGCCTCGGGCCTACTTATTGAGCAGCGACACCCTGAAGCAGCACCTTTTCAGCACGGTCTTTTCCGGCGCGCAGTGTGTGCTTTTGCTTACTAAACACAGGAGCTTTGAACCGGTCTCCCTTGACGCGATAGCAATAAATCAGCTCTCCGGTTTCATCATTGACCAACTCCACGACGGCATCTTTCACCGGAAGTTCGACTTCCTTCAAGTATCCCACCGGCTTGCGCCCGTCATTTTGACTATTGTTAATCGTAATCGGCCACCCTGCATATTGCTCGGAATCGCCTTTGCTGATATCGCAAAAACGGGGCCAGCACTCAAAGGTCACCTTGTCGGTGGATTTTTCATAACGCACCAGACCGTATCCATCGCCACGGATGGCACGATCTTTCCGGTTTTCCGGATTAGCGTAGGAGATCATCGTAATTTTGTTCCCCAGGCCATCGAGGTAATCCCCCACCCAAGGATGAGGCGAATCGATTTTCTCCCCGCCTCCGGCTTTTTCTTCGAGGGGATGCCACCAGCGTCCGTAAATCGTATTAACGATCGCAGGTGCGGTAAAAGCGAACGGGCCATCGCGGAACGAATCAATACCGTGCTTTACGGTCACCGCAAGGTGCTGGTCACCACAGAGGTGGGTCGCCCGGGCGCGACGAATGGCACGCAAGGCCGTGTTGCGAGGAGTCTGAGGCCAACCATTGCAATCCAAATCCGCCAACAACCGGCGGTCCCGACTACCATGCATATGAACCGCTCCACAAAATGCCGTCTGGGAGAGCACGGCTTTCACCTCGGCTCCGTTCCAATCACGGGCCCAAGCATCGAGAAACTTCAACTGCCGGTCTCCAAGCAGTTTCAAGCCAGGTTTATCGACATCTTTCCTATTGTAAGACGGGTCGTTGATGTGGTCTGGGCGCGGTCCCATTTTAGGAATGTTCCCATGGGGCCCGGTCTTAAATTGGCGGTCTGCGAGAATGGCAAAATTCACTCCACCAACCGTCATATCGGTATAATACACACTGATTCCCTGTTTCACCGGTGTCGGGTCGTAAGCATCCGGCAAATGCGATGTTTGTTGACGATGCACCATATTCACAAATGGTGCCGGGTGCAGATAGCCACCATCCGAAGCCCCTCCGATTTTGGCTTGTTTGCCTTCAGCCCCCCACAGGTTACCATGCCCGACATCGTGGTCATCGGGGATGCAAATCGTAGGTCGGTCTTTCATGATCTCAGCAAACTGCACACCAAACTGCAACCAGCCGAAGGTCGCCTCGTCATGCACATAATTCTGATCCCCGGCAAAAAACAACAAATCCGGGTTCTGCTTTTTCAGGTTGGCCACGATTTGTTTCCGCGTATCAAACTCCTGATCGTTGGGCGAATTACAGTTCAAGGAACCAACCACAATGACATCCTTGTCCACCGGGTCTTTGCGAATCAGCCCCTCGAATTGGGAAAGCTCCCCTAGTTTCAGGCGATAAGGCACATCCTTGGTTGCATCCCAGTTCTCAACACGAAAATGCACTGACCATCCGGGGAAAACCACCGCCTGCTCATCCGCTTTCTGCCACTTTCCATCCCGCTTGAGTTCAAGAACCACCGACTTGGGTTCCTTCGGCAACAATGGGAAACATTGCCCCGTCATCTTTAAGACTCCCTCATGGTGCGTATAAAGGGCAAATGCCATTGCCTTTTCCCGGGGCAAGGTCCGGAACCATTTCGCAGCCTTAAGGTCTTTCTTTCTCAAGCCTTCCTTCTCCCACCACTTGCCGGTTGCGGCATTGTCAGAGTCCTTGGCCCAGCGAGTGTCCAAACCAAAGGGCGACTCAGCATAGTAGTCGGTTTCGGCAGAAGCGCTTCCAGCCAAGGGGAGAAGGCATAGCGTGGAGCAAAGCGACGCGCGGAAAAAAGAAAGGCAGCTCCGCCGCAACGAAGCCCCGAAAAGACAAGTCATAGCATCTTTTGTAAGTCTCATGGGTGATCATTTAGCGTTCAGAGCAACGGACAGCAATGACTAATCCATCGTCTATTTTTTACCCAGCATGGATTCACTCAAAGCACCCCATTCCCAAGTCCCCCCGCTAGGTATAAAAACACAACATCACCCATGCTGACGGATCTTTGTAACAGCGGCCTTGCACTACGATAGATTTAACGCTAAGGATACCGCCCACACCGTTCAAGCAACACCTACACGAACCCACCCTGACACACCATGGCTTCACCCGAAAACGCACCAACCCCCAGCCCTCAAACACCCGCCCCGACACAAGCACCGGCTCCGGTCAAATCATCATCGCCGATGAACCTGACCACCGCTCTGATTGCGATCATTGTGGTTATCCTCTTCATCATGCTGATGCTGTCGATGAACAACAAACTCTTTCCAACCACTGGGGACGCCCGGGATCTGAATACGCTGGAAGAACGTAACGCCCAGCTCCGTGCCGAAGCCAATGCCGAACGCACCAAACTAGGACTCGCCCCACTCCCTGAAGGTTCGGCAGCAGCCAAAACCATGGCCAGCCGACTCCGCCGTGACGCCACTGACCTCGCAGCCCTCACACTGCAATGGCAAAGTGAACTCGAAGCCAAGGAAAACGCCCTCGCCGACCTACAAAGCCAAATCACTTCACGCGATCAAAACACCCAGCGGCTATACGCGGAAATCAACAAACTCCAGGCCCAGATCGAAAAAAATGCCAATGCCGAGTCGCTCCTCGTCACCCTGCGCAACGACCTGCAAATCGCCCAAAACCAACTGCTCACCTACCAACAGCAACTCGCTGAAGCCCAAACCCGACCATCAGCCGACACTCTGGCGCAACTCCGAGCCCAACTCGACGAAAGCCAAGCTGCCAACATCAAACTTGGCCAGCAAGTCGATGCCCTACTCGCCAAATCCGAGAGTTCGGTTGATCAAGCAAAATACGATGAACTGGCAGCCGAGATGGCCAGAATCCGCCCGATCTACAACCGCCAACGATATGAAATCCAACAGCTCCGGACCAAGCTGGATCAAGCGCGACTCTTCATTGAATCGGAAAAAGATCTTCCGGCCATCGCAGCGAAACTCTACGCCCGCCTCAAAACATTGGACAACCTGCACGGCCAAGCTCTCGATCAAGCATACCAGAAAATCGAACTCGAACTCAATGCCCGCATCGTTCACCGCCAGGATTTTGCCACTGGTTCCTATGAGGTCACCTTCGACCGAGAAAAAATGATCAAAAATGCCACGGCCACCCGAGCCAAGCCTGATGCCTTTTTCCTCGTCGTTGGATACGCCTCGAAAACCGGAACCCAAGCATCGAACTACGAACTATCGAAAAACCGGGCCACCACTACGGCATCCGTTGCCAACCTCCTGAAAACACCCCAACAGGAAGTCAAAGCCGTCTATCTTGGCCAAACGGACCGCTTCGATAAAACCAACCCCTTGAAAAACCAGATCTGTGAAGTCTGGGAAATCGACCGCTGATCCCAACGCTCGACATCGATCTACCGATCTCATTTTCACATCACGGGATGATTCATTTCATCCCGTGATTTTTTTTGGTGTGGGCAAGCGCCCCTGTTCCGTGTCATCCCTTCAAATTTGATCTTGAGAGAGATCAAATCAGTGCAATGATAGATGACAGCTTTTTTGTATAGCTACCATCCACCATGAAGAAAAAAATCCTGATTATCGGAGCCGGCCCCGGAGGGCTAAGCAGCGGTATGTTACTCGCTCACCGTGGGTATGATGTCACCATCCTCGAGAAATCACATGTCGTCGGAGGAAGAAACGCTCCGATTCAAGCTGGAAACTACACCTTTGATACCGGTCCGACCTTTCTTCATCAAAAATTTACCCTCGATGAAATTTTTGCTGAAACCGGAAGAAAGCCAGAAGACTACATGGACTTCGTCAAACTCGACCCCATGACCACACTGAGTTGGGGTGACACCTCCATGGAAACCAGCTTCGATCAGGACACAATGACCCGCAATATCGAACGGGCATTTCCAGGAGAATCAGCAAATTACCGTCGGTTCATGGACGACCACGCAGACAAATTGCGTGCAATTTTCCCCTGCCTCCTCAGCCCCTATCACAAACTAAGCAGCTTCTTTCGACCTCACCTTCTCAAAGCCCTCCCCTATGTCGCGACCACCAAATCCGTGATGGATGTCCTGAGTGAGTATTTCACCGATGAACGACTCAAACTGGCATTTACCTTTCAAGCTAAATACCTGGGGATGTCTCCCTGGAATTGCCCGGCGCTCTTCAGCATTCTATCCTACATTGAATACGCCCATGGAATCTATCACGTCCAAGGGGGGCTCTCCAACATTTCCATGGGGATGGCTAAAGCCTTTGAAGAAGAAGGAGGCACACTCAGACTCAACTGTGAGGTCAAGGAAATCCATTACACAGGAAAACAAGCATCGTCGGTCAGCCTAACAAATGGCGAAACACTGGCATGCGACAAACTCATCGTCAATGCCGACTACGCCCACGCCCGCAACACGATCTTTGGCAAACACAATGAGAGCAAGGAATCACTACTGAAGAAAAAGTACTCCTGCTCGACCTACATGCTCTATCTCGGACTCGATACCATCTACCGGGATGAACCCCACCACCACGTTCTTTTCGCTGACGATTACCACCAAAACCTACGTGATATTCAAAATGAAAAAGTCGTTAGCGACGACATGTCGGTTTATATCCGCAACTCGAGTGTCACCGACCCCACCGTAGCACCCGACGGCCACTCCCAACTCTACATCCTCGTCCCCACCATCAACACCCGCAACGGCTACCCATGGGAAGAAAATCAACAAGCCTACCGGGACAAGGTGCTGGACCGCATCATCGCCCGAACCGGCATGAAAGACCTCCGGAAACACATCGTAGAGGAACGCTGTATCACTCCCCGAGGATGGCAAGAGGCGGACATCTTTATCGGGGCCACGTTCAATCTGGCACACACGATGGACCAGATGCTCTACCTCAGACCGCAGAACCAACTGAAGGGGTTTGAAAACATCTACCTCGTTGGCGGAGGAACCCACCCGGGAAGCGGACTGCCCACCATCTATGAAAGTGCCCGCATCTCGGCCAACTTAATCTGCGATTCCTATGGCAAACAACGCCGCCGTATCGACTTCGCCTCTGACATCCTCAACAAAGCGGCACTTTAACCCTCCTCCATCATGAAATCCTTCACCTCGTTCTGCTGTTTGCTCGCTCTGATTATCGCTCCTGCCTGCTCGAAGGAAGAGCCCACATCCCAGACGGGAGATGACCCCAGCATTTCAGAACCCAAGCCTCAACGCTACAAACAATGGCACGACATTTGCCTCAGCGGAAAAAGTAAGCAAATCGATGCCCAGATTGCCAAGTTCGAGGCCCAACTCAAACAAGACCCGAAAGATTACCTCGCCCAGGTTTATCTCGGTAGCGCCTGCGCGCTGAGGTCCAAAGCCAGTTTCTGGGGCCCCTCCAAGCTGAGATTCCTCAAACGAGGGCAACAGCTGATGGATCAGGCCGTTGAAAAAGCTCCAAACGACCACCGGGTGCGCATGGTTCGGGCGATTGGATCCTACAAGGTGCCCAAAAAATTCAACCGCCGCCCGCTAGCCATCAAAGATTTTAACGTATTGGTCCCCGCAGCGAACAACCGGAAAAACGATCTCGCCATCAATGAACGTCAGGCCATCCTCTACTATGCCTACCTGACCTATAAGGAAGCAGATAGGGAGGAAGCGGCAAAAGTCAAAGCGGCCTGCCACAAACTCGCTCCTGATTCGGAATACGGCAAGCTTACCCGCTAAACCGTCTGGCGTCATACCCTGCGAACTAGTGTTGGCAAATTTGCCAAGCTAGGGTATGGGTTCGGGTCGCGGCGCGACCGGAGCACGCGCATCACCACCCTAAGGCGTCATGCAAACGCCCAAAAACCCTGTATTCTCTTCACCGACCACCCTTTTTCTCTGACCATGGAATTCAAAGAACCCATCGAACTACTGGCCCCCGCCGGCTGCTTTCCATCCCTGCAAGCAGCCATCGACAATGGTGCCGATGCCGTTTATTTCGGCTTGGCCCAGCTCAATATGCGGGCCCGATCACGGCGCTCCTTCAATGTGCCCGACCTCAAGGAAATCATGAGCCGGCTACACGCGGCCAAGGTCAAAGGCTACCTCACCCTGAACACCCTGCTCTACGAACACGATCTCAAGCTGTGTCAAAAAATGCTGGAAACAGCCAAAGCTGAAAAAGTCGATGGCGTTATCCTCTCCGACATGGCAGCCGTCCAGATGGCCAATGAACTGGACCTTGAAGTCCACCTTTCCACCCAACTCTCCCTCTCCAATTTCGAATCCGTCCGCTTTTACGCCCCCTACTGTGATCGGGTCGTGCTCGCTCGCGAACTCAATCTGAAGATGATCCGCTCGATTTACGATAAAATCAACGATCAGAATCTGCGGGGGCGGGATGGCCGCCCGATGGAAATCGAAGCCTTTGCCCATGGCGCTCTTTGCATTGCCGTCTCCGGCCGCTGCGGCATGAGTCTGTTCAACTCCAACGCATCAGCCAACCGAGGCGCCTGCGAACAGAACTGCCGCAAAGAATACATCATGACCAGCGTCGAGGATGGTAAGCAGCTCAAACTCGACAACAACTTCATCATGAGCCCAAACGATATCGCCACCATCGATTTCATGGACCAATTCCTCGAATCCGGCGTACGGGTCCTGAAAATCGAAGGTCGGGGCCGCAGCCCCGAATACGTCGCAGCGGTCATCCGAGCTTACCGCAAAGCCGTGGATGCCGTGGTCAACGGAACCTTCACTCCGAAGCTGGTCGACCAGCTCTACCCCGAGCTTGAAGGAGTCTTCAACCGCGGGCTTTCCAGTGGTTACTACCTCGGCCGGGATCAAGGCTGGGCCGCCGATGCCGGCAATAAATCCAAACGCCGCAAAGTCCTGGTTGGCAAAGTCTCCCACGCCTACCCGAAAGCCGGCGTCGTCGTCATCGATGCCGCAGCCTCACCACTCAGCCGTGGCGAGTCGTTTTTGGTCATCGGCAACAGCACCGGTGTGATCGAGGGTGAAGTCAATGACCTGCGCGCCATGCAGGACAATGGTGAAATGCTCGAAACCGAACACGGACAAAAAGGGCAAACGCTGACGTTGAAAATCAATGCCAAGGCGCGCCTCAATGACAAGGTCTACAAAGTTGTCGAAGCCTGAACACCATGATCCGAATCCGCCATAAAGTCGCCGAATGTGTGGGGTGTCGTCACTGTGCCGACACCGCTCCGCAGTATTTCGAAATGGACGAAGACGGGATTGCCCAGCTGATTGACTCCAAGCAAAACGGAGTTTTTCAAACCGCTGAAGGGTTCGAAGAAGACCTTCAAGAGCTACAGGAATCCGAAGAAGGATGCCCGGTCAACATCATCCACGTTGACCAATAATACCACTCCGCAAAACAGACGAGACGATTGATCGTTGTTGAGGTATTTGGAAAAGCACTGCGTGATCCATGAGAGTTCCGGATGAATGACTCCTTTGGCTTTGTTTCTCCTTAGTCATGGTGCCCGCACCATTCCTTCGTCGCGCCTTACCTAAGAACTCATTCATCTCGGCTATCGTCCCGTCTGTTTTACTACTTGGTCATTGGCGTCAAAATAAGGACTTAGCTCTTTCTGCTAAAGGTTTTCTATGGCGTTTTTCGTGCAACATATTTTTGATGGCATAGGTGAGTGGAGCCTCGATAGATCTCATCTCGACAACTCTCAGCGACAGCCACTGCGCCACTTTTTCAATGCTGACGCTGCCTTTCTTCTGACTTTTCCCAAGCATGAAGCAATAGGACTTTCCGATCAACTGAGCATAGATCATCAGTGCTGTCAGCAGAATGTGAAGATGAGTTTTATTTGCCCTACAATTGAGTAAATTGCGAATTTTAGAACTTCCTT